>DAISLB010000020.1:2666-37605 GCA_036820645.1 Clostridium sp. | reverse complement strand
CATCTAAACTTAGTGGGAGAAACAAACTCCCACTAAGTAAGATTCATTGATAAATATTTTCTAAACTATTTATATTATGTTTAAGGGTTTCCTCATAATTAAAATCCCCATTATAAATTTCTATTTTAGAAATTTTTATATTATAATTTTTTATCAACTCCTCATTACTTTTAACTACAGCATCATTATTATAAAGGAGAACCACCTTATTGTCTTTTAATTTTTGTTCTAAATTTTTCCGTCCTGCTGAATCTAAAGGCATTATACTATTGTCTTCCCTTGGACTTACATCTAAAAGTTTCAAATTATTATACTTTGCAAAATAGCTGAGTTCATCTTCTATAACAATAAAAGTATAATTACTCAATTGCCCATCTACTGACTTTAAGTCTTTTTTATAATCATCTAATTTATTCAAAGTTTGAGAAAAATTTTTCTCATAAAAATCTCTATTTTTAGCATCTCTATCCTCAAGTGCATTTTTAATATTCATAAGTGCTATCCTGTAATTATCAATATCATTAACATAATAGGGGTTATCTTTTAAAATTGTATTATTATATTTTACTGCTCTACTATAAGATAAAAGATTTATTCCTCTTGAAACGTTTATAACTCCAACCTTACTTTTATTTAATTTATCCACAAAAGTATTTACCCATGGCTCAAAATCTGCACCTACATAAAAAAATAGATTTTTTTTAGATACATTATTCACACTATCTTCGGTAAATTTAAAATCTATTTCACTTTTTCTATCATTAAACATATATTCTACTACATGTCTGTTTCCTACTATAGATTTTACCATATTATATAAAAATTTATCTGTAGTAACTATATTTAATTGTACATTATTTCTTACCTGTAATTTACTATTACTTTTATATTCTTCTTTACTATCGCATCCAACAACAATAAAAATTATTAAAAAAGACATAATTAAGTTAAGTACTCTCTTCAAGTCTTTCACCTTCTCCTATCCAGAATGGGATCTAAATCAATTCACAGTTCACAATGCACAATTTCGGTAGATTTTTCTCCACGAGTGTTATGAACATTAAATTTTTAGATTTTCTGTAACAACAAAAAATCGTCCTTGATTGTAAATTGTGCATTGTGAATTGATCACTTCATATTATTTTTATATTAAGTCAAACTTTCGTATGTACGAAAGTTGAGAAGTTAACTCATAACAAATACATTTTACATAATGTACTTTAACATTGCAAATAACAATTTTGTTTTTATAAGTACTTTTTATTTTTTACATTGCTTAATCATAAGTATTTATTGAGACATTGCATTGTGATAAAATTAAATATACAGATTATATACTATTTAAGGGAGGTTTACCCATGAAAGTTAGTATGGACAAAACAATAAGGGCCATGTCTATTGCTCTGGATTTAGCTCAAATGAGTTCAAAATACGATAACTTTACTGGAAATGATCCAGTTATTGAAAATATAACTAATGTAAACTATTCGGACCATCGATTTATCCATCATTCCCATAGGACTACCTACATAGCACTTGAAATTGCAAATTATCTAAAATTAAGTGATAAATTTAAAAAACAACTTTATGTATCAGCTCTACTGCATGATATAGGAGCCGCTAATTTTTTATCTAAAAGTCATTCAGCTAGTTTATTTATAAAAGAACATTGTGAAATTGGTGCCAGTATAACCAAATCTTTTCCCTACTTTGACGATTTATCAAATATAATATTATATCATCATGAAAATTTTGATGGAAGCGGTGCCATGGGATTAAAAGGTGATATGATTCCTCTAGAAAGTCAAATAATAAGAATTGCAGATTTAACAGAAGTTATGTACAACGAAAATATATCTAACTATCAACAAAAATATAATATTATCAAATGGATTAAACAAAACTCTAAAAAAGTTTTTTCCGAAACAATTGCAAATGCATTTTTAGAAAGTGCATCTTCTGATGCATTCTGGCTTAACCTTCAAAATATTGATTTTGTTGATTTCATACTAGATGAAATGCATCCTGAGTTAGATATGTTTATGGGGTTAAAAGAGTTTGAAGAAATATCTAAAATATTTGCAAACATAATAGATAACAAAAGTAAATTTACTGCAAGTCATTCTAAAGGTATAGCAAATTTGGCTTATTTAGTTTCAAAATTTATTGGATACCCAGAAGAAAAATGTCATGAAATGAAAATTGCAGGTCTTTTACACGATATAGGAAAACTGTCCATTCCTCTTTATATACTTGATAAAAATGGTTCATTGACAAGCGAGGAATTTGGCATGATAAAATCTCATGCCTACTATACCAGAATAATATTAAATAAAATAGAAGATATACCTGACATAAGTAACTGGGCCTCAAATCACCATGAAAAGCTAAACGGCAGTGGATATCCCCAAGGCTTAAAAGCAGATGAATTGTCTGAAGAATGTAGAATTATGGCAGTGTGTGATATATATCAAGCCCTTACAGAAGATAGGCCTTATAGAAATGGTATGAGTTCTAAAGATGCATTTAACATAATGGATGAAATGGTATCTGGAGGATTTATATGTTCCCATGCCCTAAACCTTTTAAAAAAAGCACTAAATACTTTTTCAGATTTAAATTCTTCTGAAGATTATATAGCTGCTTCCTGTAATCCTAAAACAAAATAATATACTTCTTCACTTTTTAGCATATTTTAGATACAATATTCTATGAGGTGAATTGCTGTGGAATTTATTTTAAATAGTGTTGAAGATACCATTAGTCTAGGCAAAAAACTAGGGAGCTTATTAAATGCCGGCGACATAATTTGTCTAGAAGGTGATTTAGGTACAGGTAAAACCTATTTTACAAAAGGAATAGCAAAAGGACTTGGCATAGATGAACCCATAACAAGCCCTACATTTACTATAGTAAATGAATACTATGGTAGACTAAAACTATATCATTTTGATGTGTACAGAGTTAATGATATAGATGAAATTGCTGAAATTGGATTTGATGAGTATATTTTTAGTGATGCTGTAAGCATTATAGAATGGGCAAATTACATTGAAGAACTAATACCTAAAAAATGTATATGGGTAAGTATCTATAAGCAGCCAGAGAAAGGTCCAAATTATAGAAAAATAACAATAAAATATGACGGTAATAGATATAATTATATAAAGGAGTTAAAATAAAAACATGAGAATATTGAGTTTAGATTCTTCCACCGAATCAGCAACTTGTGCTATACTAGACGACTATAAGCTATTTGGTGAAATTACTTTTAATTATAAGAAACAGCACTCCACAGTCTTAATGCCTATGATAGATACCCTTTTAAAGAATTTAAATATGGATATCCATTCTATAGATGGTTTTGTTGTTTCAAAAGGTCCTGGTTCTTTTACAGGTCTTAGAATTGGAGCTGCTGTAATAAAAGGATTGAGTCAAGGTACAGGCAAACCTTTTGTAGGAGTATCCTCCTTAGATGCATTAGCTTATAATTTATGTTATACCTCTGGTATTATCTGTCCTATATTAGATGCACTTAGGGGAAATGTGTACACTGCACTTTACAATTTTACAAATAATAAATTAAATATGTTAAGCGATTATATGCTCCTTTCCATAGAAGATCTAATTAAAACATTGAACAATCATAATCAACCTGTGTGTTTCATAGGAGATGCTGTTCCTAAATTTAAGGACAATTTAACTTCAAACATAAAACAAATTAGTTTCTCACCTGCAAATTTAAATTTGGCAAGAGCCTCCTCTTTAGGTGAATTAGGGTTAAAACTTCTAAAATCAGGTATACAAGATGATTTATATAGTTTTGCACCTTTTTATCTGAGAAAATCTCAAGCTGAAAGAGAGTATGAAAAAAAACTGAGGTTACAAGTCCATGAATGATATAGAAATTTGCTCTTTAAAACTAGAACATATTGATAGGATACTTGTAATAGATTCTTTATGTTTCCCTACACCCTGGAGTAGAAAGTCTTTAGAGAAAGAAATTGAAAACAGTGAACTTACAAAATATGTTATAGCTAAAAAATCAGGAATAGTAATAGGTTATGCAGGCATGTGGATTATACTAGACGAGGGTCATATAACAAATATAGCAGTTCATCCAGAATACAGGGGTATAGGAGCTGGAAGTTTACTTTTGGAAGCACTTATAGAAATATGTAAAATTGAATTTATAAAAAGCATGACCTTAGAGGTTAGGAAATCCAATATACGTGCTCAAAATTTATATAAAAAATATGGATTTTTACAAAATGGTATACGGAAAGGCTATTATAGAGATAATAAAGAAGATGCTCTAATAATGTGGAAATATGATATTTAACTCAACTTTCACATATATGAAATTTTGACTTAATATAAAAATATTGCGAAGCAACTTTTCAGAGGACAATTGACAGAGGACAGAGGACAATGAAGGTGAGTTTTCCTCCTTACGTCAGAAAACTAATTTATTTTTAAGCTTGTTTTGCTAAAGCAAAACATCGCTTAAGTAGGTATCTAAAATCTATGATTTTCAGATAATTACTTACTAAAAGAGTACCCATGAAAAACAAAAGAACATAAATTTCTTTTAAATTGAAAATTTTTCGCAGCATAGCGGAGAAAAATCTTCCTTCACTGTCCTCTGTCAATTGTCCTCTATCCTCTTGAAAATATTGCTTCTCAATGTTTTTAAGCTATGAAAATTTATCACTTAAATTATGTCTCATTTAAGTATAATCCTATTATACTTTTTCTTTCCTCTTCTTATGATTATTTTTCCTTCTTTAAAACTATCCTTTGTAATTAAAAGTTTTGGATCAGTTATTTTTTCATCATTTACAGTGAGTCCATTTTGCTGCATTAATCTTCTTGCCTCACTTTTTGAAGGTAGTATTTGTAAATCAACAAGCAGGTCAACTATGGAACACCCAAGTAAACTTTCATCCATCTCTACAGTAGGTACATTTTCCATATTGTGTCCACCGGAAAACAAAGCTTCTGCTGCATCTCTAGCTTTTTCAGCTTCTTCCTGTCCGTGTACAATCTTAGTTACTTCATAAGCAAGTATTCTCTTTGCTTCATTTATCTTCTCACCTGGAAGTGAACCAAGTCTTCTTACTTCGTCCATTGGAACGAAAGTTAAAAGTGCCAGACATTTTTCCACATCAGCATCCTCTACATTCCTCCAGTACTGATAAAATTCATAAGGTGATGTTTTTTCAGGATCTAACCATATTGCTCCTCCTTCTGTCTTACCCATCTTTTTACCATCACTTTTAGTTAAAAGAGTAAAAGTCATTCCAAAAGCAGGTTTCTTCTCTTTTACCCTGATCAAGTTCACTCCTGCTATTATATTTGACCACTGATCGTCTCCACCCAATTGAAGCACACAGCCATATCTTCTATTTAACTCTAAGAAATCATATCCCTGCATTAGCATATAGTTAAATTCAAGGAAAGACAACCCTCTATCTAATCTTTGTTTAAAACATTCTGCTCCAAGCATTTTGTTAACAGAAAAATGAACTCCTATGTTTCTTAAAAATTCAACATAGTTCAAATTTAAAAGCCAATCTGCATTGTTAGCAATAATTGCTTTGCCATCTGTAAAATCAACTAATCTAGAAAACTGTTTCTTAAAACACTGTGCATTATGTTGTATTTGCTCTTTAGACAGCATCTTCCTCATATCAGTTTTTCCAGTAGGATCTCCAACCATTGCAGTACCACCACCAAGTAAAGCTATAGGCCGGTGTCCTGCTTCCTGCATATAGTGCATAACCATCATCTGTAAAAAATGTCCTACATGAAGACTGTCTGCTGTTGGATCAAATCCTATGTAAAATGTTACTTTTTCTTTTCCCAATAATTCTCTTACTTCTTCTTCATGCGTAATTTGTTTTATGTAACCACGTTCTAATAATATGTCATAAACGTTAGGCAACCTAAACCCCTACCTTTCAAGTAATCAGTACATTTGTACTTTTATTATCCTTTCAAGTAATCAGTACATTTGTACTTTTATTATATTGTATAGTATATATTTAAAACCTATTTTTATCAACATTTAAATAATTTAGCTAGGTAAATAGCTTAATTAATGCAAAATTAAGTTAATTTAAACCTATTTTAATAAAATTTTAAGACTGGAGATATATTCTCCAGTCTTAACTATATAAAAACCAGCATCATTTCTCATAAACAATTTATTTCATCAATCAGGCTACATACTTCTTACTTCATCAATCAGGCTACATACTTCATCATACACTCAGGTATCTCTTCTTTTTCTCCATTTACACTTATATAGAAATTAACTCTGTATTCTTCCGACAGCTTTTCAATGGCATAAAATAAATGCGCCATATCCTGAAGATTTTCTTTTACAATATTAAACAATCCATCAATAAAAATTGTATCAATATCATAATCTTCCGAAAGTACGCCGCACAAAAAACCATAAAACTCTTCCAATTTTTTAAGATTAAAATCACTTGTTGCTATAAACCTTACTCCTCTGTTCAATTGACACAGTGGTCCCCTATCATCGTCTATATAGACAACATGCCCCCTTCCTATCATTGTTTTTTCGTTAGCCAAATTAATCAGTTTTTTAGTTTTTCCAGATCCTCTTTTGCTGCAAAATACATGAATCACTTTTATCACCCCTTAATTTAATATTCAGGTGTCATCCTTATAAATAAATTATACAATAGTCAGAATATTTTTTCAACGAATTCAATGTATTATTTTGGAAAATATTATTTTTATTTTTTTAGTATATTAGTTGTCAAGTCTGTTAATACCAGGAAATATTATTTTAAAATAATCATTTTTTATAGAATTTATAAATTTAACTCTTCCTACGTTCTTAAACAACTTTTGAATTCTACTAAAACTTGCTGCAATTCCTGTAAACCTCTTTTTAGAGTCCAGTGAAATTATCTTTTCATATATCCACATATTTCTTCTTGCGTAATTATAATAATTTGTATTTTCTCTATTTGACAACATTCCAGGACTAGTTATCAATATACTATTATAGCTTACTATAACCTCTATTTCTCTAGAAAAATCAGAATAATCCCTATACATTACGACATTCCTTATTCCTTCAATTATTCCCTCTATTGGATATGACTTCACCGTTATGATATTTTTAATAACCTCTTCAGCCTTATCCATAATTGCCAGTAGATTCCCCTGAATTATGCTCACCTTTTTAAAATTTTTATTTATCTTATTAACCATTTTTATCATATTATGGGGTATATATACATTATTTATATTAGAAAAAATTAAAAGTCCTCCTAGTGTTACCATATATTTTCCTAAATCCTTATCCATATATACTATTGAAGCATCTTCCATTAACTCCAACCTATTTTCATCATTCACTTTTATTCCTTGAGATAAAAAATATTTATCTACTATAGAATTATCTATACAGTTTAATTTACTATGTGGTATAGGACACAGCTCTGTATTTACATTTAAATTTTGCTGAAGAGCCGATATTATTTCCTGCTTACGCATTGTATCATTTGTTGAACCCCTCCTCGTGTAAAAAGCTCCATTTTCTCTCATTTGATATGGTTTTTGAGGTCCATCATATATATTTATAATAACTATATTTTTCCCCTTATACTTTAAAGTTTCTAGAGAAATTGGTATGGGAGGCTCTATTCTAGAGCTTATTATCTGTTGTATTTTTTCTTCACTAAAATTTCTGTCTACTCCTATGATTTTCTTAGTTTTATCTTCAATACCAATTATAATATATCCTCTTCCTCCTCTGGAATTTGCTATAGCACATACATCCTTAGCTAACTCTTTTCTTCCACTATCATTATCGATATTTAGCAATTGTTTAAAGTCTAATTTCGGTCCTTCTATCTTCTTTAATAAATTAAGAAATTTTTTTGTATCCATAAAAACAACCCCATTACTTTTTTCAGTTTAATTTATCAATGAATCTTACTTAGCCGAAAAATCGGATAAACTCTAATTTTATTATACCCTATTATTATTTAACAGATTTTTAATTCATTGAATTTTACTTAAAATTAACCTATATTTTAATTAATATTTTCTTCTATTCCCAGGCATACCAACGAATTAGTACAAACTATAATTATTTAAAAATATTGTTTTTTTATTAAAATATGCTATAATTAGCTTAGGGTTTCACCCTAATTATATTTATATATTAGGTCAAATTTTTTCAAGGTGCTATATTCTCCTTTTAATCCTAGGAGGTAAGTTATCAAGAATAAAATTAGTCCTAGGTTAAGGAGGTTTTATTATGGCAGATAAAACAATTGTATGTAAAGATTGTGGAAAAGAATTTGTATTTACAGAAGGTGAACAGGAATTCTACAAGGAAAAAGGATTTGAAAATGATCCTGTAAGATGCCCTGACTGTAGAAGAAAGAGAAAAGCTGAAAAAAATAGAATGAGAACTAGGTAAATAATTAGGAGAGGTAAAACCTCTCCCTTATTATTTACCTAAATTAGCTCTCTTTAAAACTTTTGCCAATGGAAGTGCTATAGCTATTCCTACAATACTCTGGGCTATATTTCCCGGGATTTCTGCTGCAGATAAAATGATGGCTTTTGAAAAAGCTATATTTGTAACAAAGTGCATTATAAGTACTCCTGCTGCATAATATGCAGCTACCATCCAAATACAAGCTACAATAAATGCTATTATATTATTCCAAAACTTTTCACCATTATATTCTCCTCTGTAAGCAATAGTTGCTGCAATCCAAGCCATAATTCCCTTTATAAGGAAAGTAAAGGGAGCCCAAATAACATAGGATGAAAGAACATCAAATAAACTCATTCCTATAGCTGCAGATAAAAATGCCTTTTTTCTTCCAATTAATATAGCCGCTAAAAGTACCATACTGTCTCCCATATGCACAACACCTTTAACCAATACTCCTGTTGGTATGTTAATTATAGCTGTAGCAATATAAGTTATTGCAGCCATAAGTGATACCTGAATAATATCTCTCACTTTTAAACCACTGACACACAATCTTTTTTGTTCCATATAATGATAACCCCCTTAAATTTGAATTAATAACATTATATTTTCTTTTATAAAAAATTCAAAATGTAACGATACACTTTTGTATTAATTCATATAAAAAAGGAAATACTATTTTATACATTTAATATTTCTATTATATAAGGGAGATTTTAAAATGACTTTTTTTAAATGGCTCTGCAGCCTTTTTTTGATACTTTTATTTATAGGTGTAATATTTAAAATGGGATTAACATTTATAAATATGCTACTTTTAATATGTGCTTTTGTTTTTATAATAGATACAGCATTTATTGGCAAAAAACGATTCTAATATATAACATTAAATTAACATTTAATACTTAATTTTAACTTACTCCTCCCTAATGACAAATAAATTTAAAAAAGTTAACTAAAGTTATATTTCCGTAAAATATGCTAAAATTTTGTTAAATTTTTTTGTATACTTACCCTTTTACTAATGATATAATTTATTTGTCCATAAGGGGGGGGTATAAATTTCATGTATAAATTTGTAGAAAATAAAATATGGAAAACTATACAACACACATTTAAAATATTATTGAATTTACTAAGCAAATATTATTTCATTCTTATAGGTTTATATTTCTTATATAAGACTTTACTTTTAGTTCAATATCCATCTATCAGTTTAGGTAGTAAAATATATTTAGGTATACTTGCTTTTATGTGTTTTACAGTCTATTCAGATATTAGAAATGATATTAAAGTAGTTCCTTTTTTAATATTATGTGTTCCATTTTTCATATTCATATTTTATATAGAACAGCACGGATATGCGTTTTGGGGGAAAATGCTGCAGTGGCAAATAAGTAGAAAGATAGTAGTAGATCTTAATCCTATATTTAGTAAAATACCTTTTAATGATGGAAGTTTTGCAAGAATTTATAAAACAGAAACTTTAACCTGGTTTTTCAGGATGGTATATAATAACGGTTTTGTACTGCCTGCTTTACTTGCAGTATATAGATCTGCCCTATCCAAGGATTTCAAAAAAATGGTGCGTTATGTTTTATCTGCACACGTAGTACAGATATTTTTAATAACTCCATTTTATCTTACTTTCCATTTACAGGAAGTATGGTACGTACTTGGACAAGCTGATGGTCTTGATAGGCATTTAAATCCAAGTGCTGCTGCAGGTGTTACTCTTAATTGTTTTCCATCTATGCATACATCCATATGCTTTGCTATGTTTTTATTAGTTCTTAGAGAAAAAAATAAAATATGGAAATTTGTATTTAGTTTTTTCTGTTTAAGCGTAATATTCTCAACTCTATATCTTGAAATTCATTGGGTAATAGATATTTTTGCTGGAATACTGTTAGCTTATGTAACTGTAAAATTAGTAGATTTTATATTAGCTAAGGGCAAAATGCTCCTTCAGAAGCCATTAGATAAGTTTTATTATAAAAAGAGTAAAGCTATATATGTAAGTAATTACTACGTATACACCATGAAAAACTAACACAAGTTGACATTAATATATAATAAAGTTAAAATCAGTGATGAAACTAATTAAAAAAGAGGAGAGAATAGGTAGTGACAGACTTAAAAAAAGAGATAGAAAAAAGAAGAACTTTTGCAATAATATCTCACCCAGATGCAGGTAAAACGACTCTTACTGAAAAACTGTTATTATATGGGGGTGCCATAAGACTTGCTGGTTCTGTTAAGGCAAGAAAGGCTTCAAAACATGCAGTATCTGATTGGATGGAAATAGAAAAACAAAGGGGTATTTCCGTAACATCGTCAGTAATGCAATTTAACTATAATAATTTTTGTATAAACATATTAGATACACCAGGACATCAAGATTTTAGTGAAGATACATATAGAACTTTAATGGCAGCAGACAGTGCCGTAATGGTAATAGATGCAGCAAAGGGAGTTGAGGCACAGACTAAAAAACTGTTTAATGTGTGCAGTTTACGTGGAATTCCCATATTTACATTTATAAATAAAATGGATAGAGAAAGTAAAGATCCTTTTGAATTAATGGATGACCTGGAAAATGTTCTAGGCATAAAATCCTATCCAATGAACTGGCCTATAGGATCCGGTAAGGATTTCAAAGGAATATATGATAGAAGAAGGAGCCTAATAGAAATATTTAATGGAGGAAATCACGGTCAAACTGCAGTAGAATCCATAGAAGGAACTGTAGATGACAATGTTTTTAAAGACTTACTAGGCAAAGCTTTACATGAAAAACTGAAAGACGATATAGAACTTTTAGATATTGCAGGAGACCAATTTGACATTAAAAAGGTTAGAGAAGGTTCACTTACTCCTGTATTTTTTGGAAGTGCCCTTACGAATTTTGGAGTAGAGCCTTTTTTAAAGAAATTTTTAAATTTAACTACATCACCTCTGCCAAGAAAATCAGATATTGGGGAAATAGATCCTTTTAGTGATGATTTTTCTGCTTTTATATTTAAAATACAGGCAAATATGAACCCGGCGCATAGAGATAGAATTGCCTTTATGAGAATATGTTCAGGTAAGTTTAAGAAGGGTATGGAAGTATTTCACCTACAGGGTGGAAATAAAGTAAGACTTTCTCAACCCCAACAATTCCTAGCTCAGGATAGGGAAATAGTAGACGAAGCTTATGCAGGAGACATACTAGGTGTATTTGATCCTGGAATTTACAATATAGGAGATACATTATGTCCTATAAATAAAAAATTTAAATTTGAAAGCATCCCTGTATTTGCCCCAGAACATTTCGCCAAAGTAAAAACCCTAGATACCATGAAACGAAAACAATTTATAAAAGGCGTAAGTGAGATTTCAGAAGAAGGTGCTATTCAAGTATTTAAACAATTAAATATAGGCATTGAAGAAATCATCATAGGTGTAGTTGGTATTCTTCAATTTGAAGTACTGGAATACAGAATGAAAAATGAATACAATGTAGACATAAAAGTCGACATACTTCCTTATAGAGCTATACGGTGGATAGAAACCTCTGAAACAAAGGTAGAAGATCTTATTTTAACAAGTGATACTAAAAAAGTAAAAGACCTAAAAGGAAGAGACCTTTTAATATTTCAAAGTGAATGGTCTATTAGCTGGGCACTTGAACACAATAAAGGCCTTGAACTATCAGCTATAGGTAAAACAGAATAATTATAAATACCAGCTTTAATTCTCTACTGAATTGAAGCTGGCTATTTTTTTTGTAAAAATTTTATTTACTTTGAAACAGGAATAAATCCTATCTTTTTCTGCATTTTTCTAAGTACCTTACTTGATACATAATATGCCTTTTCTGCACCTTTTTTATATATGTCTTCTAGGTATTTTTTATCTTGAAGCAATGAATTTACTTTATCCTGTATTGGCTTTAACTCACCTATTAAAGCTTCTGCAGTATCATTTTTAAATTCAGCATATCCTCTGCCTTCATATTTTTTCTCTATTTCCTCATGGCTCATTCCAGTTACAGCACTCATTATATTTATAAGATTTTTAACTCCTGGTTGGTCATCACTATATTTTACTTTTCCAATACTGTCAGTAACAGATCTATTTATCTTTCTTTTTATATCTTCTGGTTTATCCATAATAAGTATGTAGCTGTTAGGGTTATCTGATGATTTAGACATCTTCTTTGTAGGATTTTGCAAATCCATTATTTTAGCTCCATCTTCTGGTATGTATGCTTCTGGCACAGTAAATGTAGGACTATATAGATTATTAAATCTTTCTGCTATATCTCTAGTAAGTTCTACATGCTGTGTTTGATCCTTACCTACGGGAACAAGATCTGCATTATAAATCAATATATCTGCCGCCATGAGCACAGGATAATTTAAAAGTCCTGCACTTACAGAACCACCATTCCCATATTTTTGAGATTTACTCTTGTACTGAGTCATTCTTTCCAATTCCCCTACATAAGTAAAACAATTTAAAAGCCATGCTGCTTCACAATGGGTAGGAACATGAGATTGAATAAATATAGTATTTTTTTCTGGATCTATACCTGCTGCTAAATATATGGCAAGTACTTCAAGGGTCCTCCTTCTCAAATCTTTTGGCTCCTGCCTTACAGTTATTGCATGTAAATCTACTACGCAAAAATAACAATCATATTTGTGTTGAAGTTTTACCCAGTTTTTTAAAGCTCCAAAATAATTTCCTATAGTTAAATTTCCTGAAGGTTGAATTCCACTAAATATTACTTTTTTCTTTTCTTCCATGATTTATTGCCTCCCTTTAAGCATTTATAAAAACCCTATGATATAAAAATCATAGGGCGTATTTACCGCTGTACCACCTAAATTCAAAAAGATAAAATTACATCTTTTTCTCATATGGATTACAAAATATCCTGCCTTTATAACGTAAGACCTACGGTTAAAACTACTAATTTAATTCACTTTTCTCCTCCAGAATCCATTCAATTCAAGCATAATTACTGTAATTTCACCTCATACAGCTCTCTAAAAATCTGTTTTTAAATTTACTTACTTTCTTTCAAAGGATTTAAACTATATCAAATGTTATCATATATTCTACTATAAACCCATAAAAAATGCTATGGAAAATTTTTCCTGGGTTATATATATACTTTTACTTCATGATCGCCCTCTCTTAAAAAAGGTATTATATCTTGTGAGACCTTATTTCCATCCAACCATATTCCCTTTTCATTGTCTTTTAAAACCTGTATGTTGTAAATACACTTTCCTCTCGTGTATTTCATACTAAAACCATTCCAACTGTCTGGTATACAAGGAGAAACTGTAAATCCTAATTTTTCTTTAAATTTCATCCCAAGTATTGACTCTATTCCAGTTCTATACATCCATCCTGCAGCACCTGTATACCAACTCCATCCTCCTCTTCCGGTATGAGGCTCAACTGCATATACATCTGCTGCCATAACATAAGGTTCCACTTTATAAACCTGACAATTTAAATAGGTATTGCTGTGGTTTATAGGATTTATCATAGAAAATGCACTGTATGCCTTATTATTATACCCCATTTTAGCTAATGCTAAAACTGACCATATAGCAGCGTGGGTATACTGTCCTCCATTTTCCCTGACGCCAGGCACATATCCTTTAATATAACCTGGTTCTAAATTGGATTTATCAAAAGCCGGGTTTAAAAGCATTATAATTCCCTTATCTCTTCTTATAAGATTTCTTTCAAGGGCTTCCATGGCTTCTTCAGCTCTAGACTCTTTTGCAGCACCTGATATAACAGCCCAAGATTGAGAAATGGAGTCAATTTGACACTCTTCATTCATTGAAGAACCAAGTGGAGTTCCATCATCAAAATAGGCCCTTCTATACCAACCGCCATCCCAGGCATTTTCTTCTATATTTTCTCTTATAAACTCTTTTAGTTCTGAATATTTGTTTGAATTTTTCACATCTCCTTCAAATGTACATATAGGTATGAATTTATCCAATATATTATATAAAAACCATCCAAGCCATACACTCTCTCCTCGTCCTTCGTTTCCTACAGTACTCATACCATCGTTCCAATCTCCAGAACCAATAAGAGGTATATTGTGACTTCCAAACTTAAGGGATTTTTCAATTGTTCTTACACAGTGTTCATATATGGTCCCACTTCTTTCTGATACATTGGATATATTATATCTTTCATCTTCACCATCTTTAAGGGGAACATCTTCCAAATACAAAGCCTTTTCAGACAATATACTGTAGTCGCCTGTATTTTGTATATAGTCTTCCACCACATAAGGAAGCCACAGCAAGTCATCAGAAAATCTAGTTCTAATACCACTTTCTACAAATGGATGCCACCAATGCTGTACATCACCCTCAATATACTGCCTTGAAGCGCTATATATTATGTGTTTTCTAGTTTCAGATGGGTCTATATAGGAAACGGCCATTACATCCTGAAGCTGATCTCTAAATCCATAGGCACCTCCTGACTGGTAAAAAGCTGTCCTTGACCAATATCTGCATGATATAATTTGATACATAAGCCATCCATTTAGCATTATATTCATGGATTTATCTGGAGTATCCACCTGTATGGTTCCAAGCAATGTTGACCAGTAATCCTGAACATTTTTTAACCCGCTGTAAACATTTTTTATACTATTGTATTTTTCAACCACCTTTTTAACTTCTTCAAAGCTATCTTCTTCTCCAAATAAAACTACTACTTCCTTCTCTGAATTTGTATCCAGTTCTACTTTTACATTCTCAGCTAGACAGGGATCAAATCCTGCTCCTACTTTATTAGAAAATTGCTCACGTTCCAGTGCTTTAGGCCTAGATATATCTCCTTCTCTGCCTATAAATTCTTTTCTGCTGGCAGTATAAGAAAGTCTTTCCCCACCTAAAATTTTCATATAACATATTGCTTGATTAAAGTGCTCACTATATGGGTTTTTAGCATATATGCATCCAAGTTCCTTATTAAATGCTGTACATATATACTGTGATGTTTGCTCATGGCAAACTCCCAATACTAATTTTGCATAATAGGTTACTGACATCTTTCTTCTTTTTCCACTTATATTTTTTAATTTTATTTTACATACTTTTACGCTTTTTTCCATATCAGCAAAAACGTCCATCTCACCTAGTATTCCATTGGCTTCATGTTTAAAATTAGAAAAGCCAAATCCATGTTCTATCACATATTGTCCAGAATCCCTTATAGGTTCTGGTGATATGCTCCACATCTGTCCTGTAACTTCATCTTTTAAATACATGCTTTCAGCTTCGCCATCCATAACTGGATCATTTGACCAGGTTGTAAGCTTATTTTCCCTACTATTTTTGTTCCATGTATAGGAAATACCACTTTCAGAAACATGGAATCCAAATTTTTTGTTTGAAATTACATTTATCCAAGGAGCTGGGGTATGTTTATAATCTTTTAACACTATAATATAAGACTTCCCTTCTGAGGAAAATCCTCCTACCTCATTAAAATACTGAAGTTCTGGAAGTTGAAACTGATAAGAAGAAATATTTTTAGAAGTCACATTTGCACTTTTATCAATCATCCCTATATTATCTTCTGTCAAATACGTACTATCTTCAATCTGCTCAAACAGTTCTCCTTTATCTCCATCTATTACAAGTCTGGCTATAGCTATAAAAAGTTCTATATCCTCCTCCTTCATAGTATTTTTATTGTATAAAAATACTCCCCCATCTATATTCTTCTTATATCTAGAAGTTCTAGAATTTACAGCATCTCTAAGTTTGTTTTGAAGAGGCTGCATATATAAAATATCTTGTAAATTTAAGAAAACTAGATCCACTGACAACCCTTTCCACATCCAGTACTCATATGCACTTAAAAGCTGCCTTACAAGAGACATATGATTTTCATTTCTTATAATGACAAGCACTATAGGTAAATCACCTGAAATTCCGTAAGGCCACAGAGCAGACTGTCCTTTTCTTATATTCATAATATATTGTTTTCTCTGCTCAAGGGAGCTACTTAAAAATAAAATCCTGGAAGCCATTTTTTGATACATATTTATTTGATTGGACTTTATGCACAAATATTTCATTTCCATCTGACATTCTGTCCATGACAATTTAAATATTCTATTTACATTAAACATATCCCTATATTTATTTGCAATTTCAATTGCCTTTTCCTTACAGTTTGTAACTGCAGTAGTATAAGCTACCTTGCAGGTTTTGCCTGGGTCTACAGCTACCCTTACCCTAATACTTATTATAGGATCAATTACATCTCCTACGGATTTAGTAAGCTGTACATCATTGTCCATTGCTCTTGGCTTTGCAAGATTTCTATTTCTTCCTATAAAATTCACTCTACTGGTCTCGTACTGAACAGAACCTAATTGTTCTCCTTCCACGGCTATAGTTTGCACCATCCACGGCTTTTCTTCATCTTTTTTTCTAGGTCTCCTGCTTGCAAGCAAGCATACTGGATTGTGTACAAATTCCGTTTCTATAAACAAATTTTGAAACGCAGGATGAACTAAATCTGCATTATAAGGCGATAAGGTTACTTCCATATAACTGGTTATTTCAACTTCTCTCCTTTTTTTGCCCGCATTTGTAATAGAAATCCTTCTCACTTCACCTTCTTCTTCCTGACATACAGTAACTTCCGTATAAGTTCTCAAGTTTCCATCTTTTCTTCTAAATTCCGATTTGTCTGGAGAAAATGTTACTTCATAGTCTTCCCCTTCATATTTACAAGGTTCATAAGTAGCACTCCAATATTCATTTGAATTTATGTTCTTTATATAAAAAAACATTCCCGTATCATCTTTTGTACCATCTTCACGCCACCTGTAAACTGTCATATCTCCTCTTTTACTATATCCACTGCCGCTGTTAGTTATCATCATAGAATAACTGTTACTAGAAATTATATTTACTGCTGGTATTTCTGTATATGCTCTAGTAAACTTTCTAACAATTATATTTTCATTTTTGACTATAGTCTTTTCATTTACATCATGCTCTTCCTCATTATAAGTTATATTCTTGGGAATCTTTTCCTGAAGTAATAGTTCTACAGACTTTACCTTAGGAATTTTATGAAACCTTTCCTGAAGTACATTTTTCATAAGTACATTATCTAGTGACATAAAACCCATTCCTTGGTGATGTATCATAAAACACTTTACCAGAGCATACTTTTGCTTTCTAGAAAGTCTTTCCTTAGTATAATCTACAGCTTCATAAAATCCATATCTACCCTCGGCCTTAGATTTTATGAGATTTTTTATATTGGAAAATGCACTTTTAAAGTCAACCTGAAGAGCCATTAAAGATGCATACGGTGCAACTACCAATTCATTTGTAAGTCCTCTTTTTAATCCAGCTGCTGGTATTCCAAAAGCCTTATACTGATATACAGAATTTATGTCAAAATCATAGTAAGCAGATTCTGAAATTCCCCAGGGAATTTTTCTCTTTTCACCATATTTTTTTTGGGCTTTAACCACATATTCATAGGTTTCACTTAGCAAAGTATTAGGGAAATTTTTCATAATTATAAGAGGCATTAAATATTCAAACATAGTTCCAGACCAAGAAACTAATCCCTTTCCTCCTCCCATAGAAGCCATGGATCTACCAAGATTAAACCAATGATTTTGTTTAATCTCCCCTTTAGCTATGGATACAAAGCTAGCCTGCCTTGCCTCAGATGCTAGAAGATCATAATAATTTTTGCCAATAGAATCTTTTTCCACATCATACCCTATAGAAAAAAGCTGCCTTTTTTTATTGTAGAGCATGCTAAAGTTATGATTTTCATCAATGATTTTCAATTTTCCTATTATATTTTTTACATCAGATACAAAATTACATAAAGTCGATTTACTCTCCAACAATAATTTTTTTAAATCATCTCTATGTTTATTTTTTTCTTCTGAAAAATCTTTTTTATTGCCCAGATTAATCAACTTGTTAAAAACTTCCGGAACCTCTTTTAAAGGGATTTTAGTTGCCAATTGATTTAATTCACACTTAAAATCACGAAACTCCTCATTTTCATTTATGAAATGAATCCATGGGAAAAATTGATTTAACTCATCCATAAACTTACAAGTCATATTTTTGACTTTCTCATTCCAATATAAATCTGTACCATTCCCTATAAATTTCATACATTCTTCATTCAAGTTCCATAAAAATCTTTCCAATGAAAATATATTTAAATTTTCACCTGAAAGTTTATCTATAAAATTCTCATAAGCGCATTCAATTTTAAGATTATTATATAATTCATTTTGTGCTAATTTCAAAGTATCCTTAAATCCCTCTGTAAGATTTTTATTTGTTATAGGATAGTTCAGATATTCTTCCAGTGATTCTTCTGTAAGCCACATGTATGCCACTAAATTTCCACTATCAACTGTAGATATATACCTAGGCTTTAACGGAACTTTATTTTTTATATCATACCAGTTATAGAAATGTCCCCTATACATTTCTAAAGACTCCATATTCGATATTATATGTTGGAGCCTATATGTGAGTTCTTTTATGCCTATATACCCTAAGTCGTAAGCAACTATATTAGAAGAAATCCCCATAGCCATATTAGTTGGAGAAGTTCTGTAGGCTACCCCTTTATAGGGTTCTTCTTGATAATTATCTGGAGAAAGCCAATTAGTTTCAGGAGATATAAAATCTTCAAAATAAGCCCAAGTTTCTCTTGCCAGTCTTCTCAATATATCTTTTTCTTCCTTGTTAATCTCTTCCTCAGTATTTTTTCTTTCCTTGCTTATGTTAAATGCAATCCATGGTGAAAAAATCCAGATTATACAGGAAGGTATTACTAAAAGAGCATCTTCCACGGAACTTCTAAAACCTAAAAAAGCTATAATAATGCCCAGTATACTGCCTACCCACATAGACTTAAAATAGCTTTCCAATCCCCTTTTAGAAGTGGCCTCTGCATCTGCTGCAGTCTGCCACTGAAGTAAATTTTTTTTACTTATAAAAAGCCTGTAAAGTGTCCTAATTATAGCATCCAACATTAAATATGTCTGATAAGGTAGAAAACTTAGTATGAGAAAAAATTGTTCTACTACAGTTTTAAAATTGCTTATCTTACCTGCAAGACTATTTCCTTTTATAGGAGAAACCACTGTTTCAGATACATCAAAGAGTATGGGAGAAAGTATTGAAACAAAAGCTACTACCAAAAAATTATCTACATTTTTAAATAGTATCATAGATACTATAATTAATATCATTATAGAAGGTGCTATTATACTTCTTCTTAGATTATCTATTATTTTCCATTTTGATAACCTGTTTAAAGGACTCTTTTTAAACAACCAGGGAATTAGCTGCCAATCTCCCCTCACCCATCTATGAAGTCTTTTACAACTAGCATTATAGTAAGCAGGATATCCATCTACAAGTTCTATATCAGTCACAAGAGCAGCCCTTACATAAGATCCTTCTAAAAGATCATGACTTAATACAGAATTTTCCGGTATTTCACCTTTTAAAACACTGTTAAATACATTTACATCATAAATGCCTTTACCCGTAAATATACCTTCGTCAAATAAATCTTCATATACATCAGAAATGGCACTTGTGTATACATCTATTCCTGTTTCACCTGAAAATATTCTGGAATGGAGTGTTTTATTTGCACTCAACACGCTGATACTTACTCTAGGCTGCATAATTCCGTGTCCTCTTATTATCTTTTTACCATCATAACTCATGTAAGGTATGTTTAAAGGATGCGCCATAGCTCCTATAAGGGATCTAGCTGTATCTTTAGGCAATTTAGTATCTGCATCCAAAGTTATAACATACTTTACGCTATATAAGTTTTTTATGTCACCACTTATAACATTATAACTTGTGTTATCATTTCCTCTTATAAGAGAGTTGAACTCCATTAACTTACCACGTTTTCTTTCCCATCCGATCCACTTTCCCTCTTTCTCATTATATTTTCTAAACCTACTTAAAAAATAAAATTTGCCTTTTCCATCTTCAGAATATTTCTTGTTTAATTTTTCTATTTCACTTAAAGCTGTATCTACTATTAATTTATCATCCTTTTCTTCTTTTTCAAAACTATCCTTAAAATCCCCCAATAGTGCAAAATACAAGTTTTTTTCTTCATTTGCAAGATAGTAAACCTCCATATCACCTATAAGTTTTTCAACCTGCTTACTATTGTTTATAATAGCAGGTATTACTACTGCCGTACTAAATTTTTCAGGTATACCACCTTTGAATTCAATTTTGGGTATAAATCTTGGCTTTACAAGTTTATTTACACTCCAATTGAATATAGATATAAATATATCACTTAAAGGTATAAAGAGTACAATTGCTCCTAATATGTATTTCCACAAAGGCAAATCCTCTACATAAAAATTTATGCCACTTATGAGCGCATCTAGGAAAATGGTGCCAAATACAATAGTACCTATATAAAAATTAACCGTTATTTTATCTAGAATTTTGTAATGCAGGTTTTTGTATTCTCTTGTACTGTTTTTTATTTTTTTCTCAAGGCAGCCTATACCCTTATCAATTAAATAATACCCTACATGTTTTTCGTATTCTTCTCCACAAGCTTCTTTAGCACACTCTATAGCTTTCTTGGCTATAAAAGATTCAGGTATATTTATATTTTTAGACATTTTTTCTATCCTATGTCTATAATAATCCTTAGACTTAAAATCCATTTCACTGTAAATTTCTGCAGGATCCATTTTTAAAATTTGTTCTACATAGCACAGTCTTTCAAAATTTTCTTTCCAGTTCAATGCAGATATTTCTACCATTCCACTTATAGAATTTTCCATAGAAATCTGACATACTCCCTGCTTTTGATGATTTATATTTACCATTCTTTTAACACTACTATCTTGTTTATCTAATTCTTCATCTATCCATCTGTATATTTCAGCACTTCCTATGAAGTTATCCCTCAACATTTTAATGAATCCTTCTGTAAAATGAGCTGTAAATTTAATATTTTTTTCTTTTAATTTGTGGATTATTTCATTTGCATTTTCTTCAGAATTTATAATATTCTCTGCTGCAATCTTTGCTCTGTTTCTTTCTTTTTGCATAAATACCATATCGTCAGTTATATTGCTTATATTTTGAATCAAAGCTATTCTTATCATTATAGGCAGTGCCCAGAGTTCTCCACTTCTTAATATTGTGTTTTCCTGATATGCATTTATGAAAGCCTCTATAGTATCTTCTTTTACAGTTCCTTGGGTTTTTGATAGCATTTCCCTAGCAATGTAATATATTCTAGGAAAACCCTTCATAGTACCCCCAGTCATTACAGGAAGATTTTTATAGTATTTTTCGGACATATTATTTTTTATATCTTTATATTCTTTTTTTATTAAATACAAATTATCCAAAAGCCATTCGGCGCAAGATACTATTTCCTCTCTGTTTTTAATTTCTTCATCAAAAAAATTGTACCCGTCTAAAATTCTTCCATAACTTCTGTCCAAACTCTTCATTAATTGCTTCTTGCAACTTTTCCTTTGAACTGCAGATGGAACAAGCGATATTTCTCTGGCATATTTCTTTAATTCTTCTCTATCAACAATTAGTGTTGAAATATCCTCTCTTGAACTTTCATTTACACCATTAAATCTGTCGAGTTTGCCATAAATTATCATGAGTAATAAAATTATCCCTATACCTATAATGCATACAACGTAAAGCATAAAAAATCCATCCTTTCCTGTGAAAAAGAATTTTGCTTTGATTATTATTCCCAATAAAATCACAAAATATTAATTCACACTCAAGATGGATTTAACTTACAACATTATTTCATTTTCTATTAGATTATCAAAGGTCTGCCTTTTAGCAATTAACCTTGCTTTTCCTCCATTCACTAAAACTACTGCAGGTTTCGCAATTTTATTATAATTGCTGGACATAGAATATCCATAGGCTCCTGTGGTAAACACAGCTAATATGTCACCACTTTTAGTTTCCGGGAGCCCCACATCTTTTATCAATATGTCTCCCGATTCACAGGATTTTCCTGCTATGGTAACTGTTCCTTTTACACTGTCTTTTACTCTATTTGCTAGAACACATTCGTATCTTGCACCATATAGAGACGGCCTTATATTGTCTGCCATACCTCCATCTACAGATACATATTTTCTTATACCTGGAATATTCTTTATACATCCCACAGTATAAAGAGTTGTTCCCGCATTGCCAATTATAGACCTACCAGGTTCTATCACAAGAGTAGGAAGTTTTAAATCAAGTTCCTTAGCTTTTTCCCTTGCCTTTTGAAGTATAATACTACAAAAATCTTCTACAGATTTAGGTTTATCGCCTTCCGTATAGTATATTCCAAATCCTCCCCCGAGGTCTAATTCTTCTACTTCACAACCCAGTTCGTCTTTTATTTTTTTAATCATATTTAACATAATTTCAACTTCGTCTTCATAGGGTTTGGTTTCAAATATTTGAGAACCTATATGACAGTGGATTCCAGCAAATTTTAAATTAGGAAAATCAACTGCACTTTTTGTTATATTCATAACTTCATCATTTAACATGGTAAATCCAAATTTAGAGTCTATCTGGCCAGTTTTTATATAATCATGGGTATGAGCTTCTATACCTGGTGTCACTCTAAGGAGTATTTTTTGTATTTTACCATATTTCTTTGCTATGGAATTTATCTTTTCCATCTCATAGAAGTTATCTACTACAAACTTTCCTACTCCCAGTTTTACTCCCATCTCTATTTCATCTAACGTTTTATTATTTCCATGAAAATAAACTTTTTTCATAGGGAAGCCGCTTTTTAAAGCAGTATACAATTCTCCATCTGATACTACATCCAAATACAATCCCTCATCGTTTATTATCTGACACATTGCCAGAGTTAAAAAAGCTTTACCTGCATAAGTCACTTTATTAGCTTTATCAGCCTCAAAAGATTTATAATATCTTCTGCACCTATCTCTTACTAATTCTTCATCTATTACATAGAGTGGAGTCTTATATTCTTTCACTAATTCCCCCGTATTCATTCCACCAATGTATAAAACATTGTTTCTAATTTCCATGCTACCCATTACTTTCACACTGGTTTCCTCCTAAAAGTTTTTAAATATGCTTCTAATTTCATAAGAATAACCTCGAATTAATCACTATAAATTAAATTCTTTTGCTACTACATTTATAGTTTTCATTTTATCTTCTTGTTTTATAGCACAAGTAATCCTTATTTCAGACGTAGTTATCATCTTTACACCTATATTGTTTTCTTTAAATAATTTAAGCATCTTTGCTACTACACCAGATGTAGTTTTCATTCCTATACCAACTATTGAAAATTTAGTAATATTTTCATCTATATCAACTTTAGTTTCTTCACTAAAATAGCTCTTTAAAATATTAAGACATTCTTTCAAGTCAACTTTTGGTATAGTAAATGATATATTCACCTTACCTTTTATAGGTGCAGTTTGGCTTATCATATCTACATTTACTCTTTTTTCTGCTATCTTTTCAAATAAATTAGCAATAACATTTATGTCGTTATTAATATTTGTCACTGTTATTGCTGCATCTTCATCACTTGTTGCAAGTCCTGTTACTGGTTTACTTTCTAAATTCATATTATCTACCTCCTTAATAACTGTTCCTCTTATATCACTATTGCTTAATCCCACATATACAGGTATATTATATTTTTGAGCTAATTCTATAGATCTAGAATGCATAACTTGGGCACCTAAACTTGAAAGTTCAAGCATTTCCTCATAATCTATCTCATATAACTTTTTAGCATCTTTATATTTTCTAGGATCTACACTGTATATACCATCTACATCTGTATATATTTCACAAGTCCCTTTTAGTTTTACAGCTATTGCAACAGCTGAAGTGTCTGATCCTCCTCTTCCTAGAGTAGTTATATCTCCTTTGTCATTTATACCCTGGAAACCTGCTGCAATTACAACTTTTCCTTTATCTAAACTTTCTTTTATTTTTTCTCCATTTATATCATATATAAGAGACTTACCATATTGTCCACTAGTTTTTATACCAATTTGATAAGCTGTATAACTTACAGCATCACATCCTAAGTCTTTGATGGCCATAGCAAGCAATGCACAGGACACCATCTCGCCAGTAGACAAAAGTGCATCTAATTCTCTTTTATCTGGTGTATCTGTAATTTTCTTTGAAAGGGCTATTAAGTCATCTGTGGTATCTCCCATAGCTGATACTACAACTACTAAGCTGTCTCCATTTTTAACCCTGTTAACTACCGTTTTTGCTACATTTTTTATTTTCTCTGGAGTTCCTACTGAACTACCTCCATATTTTTGAACAATAATTGACATAATGTTCCTCCCTAAATTGATTTATAAAAAAAATAAGTACAGTAAAGGGACACAACACCTATACTGCACAAATATGCATGGTCGTGTACCTTTGTAGCTCTCCACTAAAAGTATATTCATTGAATTATAGAAAATGAATATATTGTTTCAATGACAGCCTCGCACATATTATATACAAAGCCAAAAGCAGTTTCACCAAACTAACTTTTTCGGCTATAACTCCTTTCTCTATCTCTCAACGTCCGTCGACTAAAAATAGATACTGATAGCTGCAGCACCTCTACCCTAGGTAACCAATTTATTAAATTGCTCTAAGTTTATCACAAATATTTAATCATTTCAACTATTTTTATCAATTGAATTAAAAAAAATACAATTTACCTATTTGCGTACTCTAAATCCTTTGGAATGAGATATAGTTCTCCCTATTGTAATTATTTTACCAGTTATACAATTTACGCAATGTGACGGAGTATCTCCTGTACAAATCTTGCCAGGATAAAGTGCATAGAGTTTTCTATATACACCTTCAGTAACATTTGGCATAACTACATTAGCTCCACTTTGAAGTGCTATAATCCTACCATTTAAATTTAAAGCCTCCATAGCTGTTGTAGCAGGAAGATTGATATCCGGCATAAGTAGTCTAGTAATGGCCATAACTTTAAGAGCATTTATGAAAGTTCCACCTTTTTCATGTCTTAAAGGCGTATCCTCATTAGGAATAAATGGACCTACTCCTATCATATCTGCATCGATTTCTTTAAAAAATAATATATCTTCTGCCAAAGACTCAAAGCTTTGACCAGGAAGACCTATAAGACATCCAGTACCAACTTCATATCCTAAAGTTTTAAGGTCTCTTAAACAACGTTTTCTATTTTGATAACTCATACCAGGATCCATTTTTGCATATAATTCTGGATCTGTAGTTTCTATTCTTATTAAATATCTATCTGCTCCAGCCTCTTTAAAAGCTTTATACTCTTCAAAAGTTTTTTCTCCTATACTCAGCGTTACAGCTATATCCATTTTTTTTATGTTTGCTATTATATATTTAAGTTTATCCACCGTATAGTAATCGTCTTCTCCAGATTGCATTACCACTGTTTTATAACCATATCCCACTGCCTTTCTTGCCAATTCTATTATTTCTTCTGGCTCTATTCTATATCTTTTAATATTTTTATTATCCCTTCTAAGACCACAGTACATACAATTTCTTTTGCATATATTAGAAAATTCTATGAGTCCTCTTAAATGTACCTCGTCCCCTACATATTTTTTTCTCACTCTGTCTGCTGCTTCAAAAAGTTCTTTATCATATTGATTGCTGTTAAATAATTCAACTATTTCACTTTTATCAAGTATATGATTTAATTCAGCTTTTTCAATTGATTCTCGTAATTTATCCCCCATAACTTCCATCTCCTTTATCAAAAAACTGAGCTTCAGGACAAACTTTAGACCTGAAGCTCAGTAAATCTTTAATTAATCGAGGAAGTCTTATACACATATAATTCATGTAGTGCCCTTGTAGCCATTATATATTTTAGTGTATTTTCATTTTTTTTACAGGTATCTATCATTATAACTGCATCAAATTCTAAACCTTTGGCAAAATAACTTGGAAGTATAACTTCGCCACTGGAATAGATCATATCTTCTCTATCAATCACATTTATATGAATTCTTGTTTTTATTAAATTACCTATAACTTCTGTATCTCTTAAATCCCTGCAAATTACGGCTATGCTTTCATAACCTCTTTCTTTTAATTTTACAACATTATCGAGTATTTTGTCCACAAGTTCTTTGGAATTACCTACCCTTTTTTCCACAACTTTTTTTCCACTTCTAACTAGAGGTACGGTTTTATCTCCTTCTAGATATTTATTTGCATAATTAATTATTTCATTTGTGGATCTATAGGTTTTATTTAATGAAAAACGCTTTATCTCTAAATCTGGGAGTATGCTTTCCAGTTTCTCCACAGCAGGTGTCTCTTTAGAAGGTATAATTTTCTGATTCGTATCTCCTACTATAGTAAAAGATTTACACTTTGTAAGCTCATAAATAACCCTAAACTGTAGAGGAGAATAGTCTTGGGCTTCATCTATTACTATATGTCTTATTTCATCTCTATACCTTAATCCTTCCAATTTTATTTTTAAATATAGTATAGGAGCTAAATCATCATAAATCAATGGTTTATTTCCATTGAAATCATTGTATACTGTAATTACATCAGGGCTTTTTAGCCATTTTAACTTATTTTTTTTGATATTAATTACTTCTTTTACTACATCCTTTATATCATTCCGCCTTTTGTACTCTAGCTCATTTCCATAATCATTTAGTTCATTTTCCGTTAGGCTCTTCAACTTATTTTCATATTTTTTTTGTATAGATATTACCAGTCTGTTTCTTTCATCTTTTATTTTTGAATATATTACACTTTTTATCCTAGCACTTCTCTTAAATAGAGGCATATCTTTAAAATAATAATTAATCATCTTATCTATTTCTTCTCTAGATATTATAAGCTTATCGTAAAAAAATACATCCTCTACCTTAAAGTAATTTTTTTCCAAACTGCCAATTAAATTATCTATATCCTGCACATATTGTAAAGAACTCTTATAACTAATTTCTTCAGAAAAATCTTTTTGGTGGCTTAGTACTTTTTCCATGTAATCTTTAAAATCCATTATATAGGAAACATTTATCATATCCTGTGCAAATTCTTTAAAAGTAATTTGAGTAACCTTTTCCTCGCCTAAACTTGGAAGTACAAGTGAAATGTAATCTATAAATATGCTATTAGGCCCTAATATGAGTACCTTACCTTGAAGTATTTTTCTATAATTATATAGTAAATAAGCCACACGGTGCAGTGCTATAGTAGTTTTTCCACTTCCTGCTATTCCATTTACAACAATAGCTCCTCTTCTCGGCTGTCTTATTAAATTGTCCTGTTCTTTTTGTATAGTCATTACAATGTCTTTTAACTTTTCACCAGCATTTTTGCTAAGTACCATTTGCAGGATTTCATCTTTTACATCTATGCTGGAATCAAACATACCTACTAGATTAGATTTTTTTATAATAAATTGTCTCTTAGAAAGTACTTCTGTTTCTACCTCTCCCATAGGAGATGTGTATTTTACAGTTCCCAGTTTACCTGCATAAAACAAGGTAGATACAGGAGATCTCCAGTCAATTATAATAGGTTCGTAACTTTTCCTTCCTGTCACACCAAACCTACCTATGTATATTGTTTCCTCTCCATATTTATCTTGAAATTTCACCTTGCCAAAATAAGGCGACTTACTCAGTATTGTAAGTTCTTTTATACTTTTATTTACTAGCCTATACTGCTCTTCCTTTTCGTACATTTCATGGTTGAAATATTCTATAACTTTATCTTCATCATCTTCATACTGCTCTACATTTTTTTCTCTTAGCTTTAAAATATAATCTATTACTTTTTTTCTAATATTAATGTATTCTAAAACCTGTACATCAATTTCCTTTAAAACTTCTTCTAATTTTTCCTTTTCAAGATTCAATTGGACTTCTTTCTCCAATTCTTTTTTTAAATCGTCTCCATACATATTACTATCTCCATTTCATAAGTTAACCATTAGAGTAGTTCATAATCAGAGTTTTGTATCTTGGGCTTCCTGTTTTTTTTCATTATATTCTTTTATTATATCCATAAATTCCTCTCCCATTAGAGTTTCTTTTTCAATTAAACTTTCAGAAATCTTTCTGAGTAAATTCTTGTTATCTTTAATAATACCCTTTGCCCTTTGGTGACATTCTTTTATTATGTTCAAAGTTTCATCATCTATAATTGAAGCCGTTTGGGCACTACAATTTTGTACCGGTCTCCCATCCAAATATCTATCCTTCATTGATTCTAGTCCCATCATGTCAAATCTATCCGTCATTCCATACATAGTCACCATGCTCCTAGCTGTTTCTGTAGCTCTTTCAATATCATTAGATGCACCTGTTGACATACTATTAAGTTCTACTTCTTCTGCAGATCTTCCCCCTAACATAACACATATCTTATCTATCATTTCTTCCTTACTAACAAGATATTTTTCTTCTGTAGGAAGCTGCATGGTATAACCTAGTGAACCCATTGTCCTCGGAACTATAGTTATCTTATGTACAGGATCAGTATGTTTTAATAATGCTGCCACAAGCGCATGACCAACTTCATGAAAAGCAACAGCTCTTTTTTCAGAATCAGATAAAATTCTATCCTTCTTTTCTTTACCTGCCATAACTACTTCTACAGATTCTTCTAAGTCATCCTGGTTTACTTCTTCTCTACCATTTTTTACTGCTCTTAAAGCAGCCTCATTTATCATATTAGCCAAATCTGCCCCTACAGCACCAGGGGTTGCTTTTGCTATAGAACTTAACTCCACATCTTGTGAAATTTTAACTCCCTTAGTATGAACTTTAAGTATACTTTCCCTGCCCTTTAAATCAGGCCTATCTACAATAACCCTTCTATCAAATCTTCCAGGCCTTAAAAGTGCCTTGTCAAGTACCTCTGGTCTATTGGTAGCTGCTAAAATTACAACTCCTTTAGAAGAATCAAATCCATCCATCTCTGCAAGAAGTTGATTCAAAGTTTGCTCTCTCTCATCATTTCCAGATACACTGCCGCCTCTACTTTTACCTATGGCATCTATTTCATCTATAAATACTATACAAGGAGCTTTTTCCTGTGCCTGTTGAAATAAATCTCTAACTCTAGCTGCCCCCATACCTACAAACATCTCTACAAAAGCAGAACCCGATATAGAGAAAAATGGTACTTTAGCTTCTCCTGCTACAGCTTTTGCAAGAAGAGTTTTTCCTGTTCCAGGAGGTCCTACAAGGAGTGCTCCCTTAGGAAGTCTTGCACCTATTGATACATATTTTTGAGAGTTATGCAAGAAATCAACTATTTCAATTAGAGACTCTTTAGCTTCTTCCTGTCCTGCCACATCATTAAAGTTCACACCAGTTTCATTTTCTGCATATATTTTAGAGGTATTCTTTCCAAAGGACATAACTCCACTGCCCATTTTTTTATCTAGTCTTCCTACTAGAATACTTCCAAAGAACACAAGTATACTTATAGGAAAAATCCAATTCATAAAAAGACTCTTCATTAGAGCGCTTTCTTGTGACACAGCTTCATACTGAACGTTTGCAGCACTCAATTTTTTAATTAAATCTATATCATCTACTCTTTCGGTATAAAGTATTTTTCCTTTATCGACTTTATCCTTATCCTTAGGGGTTATGATCAGCTTATCCTTGGATATTTTAACATTAGATATTTTATTTTGATTAATGTCATTTACAAAATCACTATATTTTATGCGCTCGTATTTTAATTGACTAGAGTATTGATTAATTATAAACACAATCATAATAGCTAACAGCGCATAATAAATAATATATTTAAATTTGTGACCTTTAAATTTTTTGCTATTGAACATATGTAAGCCTCCACTTTATTTCAACTCGTAACCTATTCTCATAACCTATTTATATTATAGCAATAAATATTTTTTTTCCTACTAGTATTTGCAAAATATTTTCAAAGTTATTTTTAGCCAAGTACCTATAATTTTTGCAAGTTCAAATTAAATTTATTCATTCAAAAAGAAATACTACCAAATTTTTCGATAGTATTTTTAAAAATAATTTTATAATGCAGTACTTTTTTCTATATCTAACTTACTCAACTTTCATAGTTTAAAAATATTGCGACACAACTTTTTCAAGAGGACAATTGACAGAGGACAGAGGACAATGAAGGTGAGTTTTCCTCCTTACGTCAGAAAACTAATTTATTTTTAAACTTGTTTTGCTAATGCAAAACATCTATTAAGCAGGCTCTAAAATCTGTGATTTTCAGATAATTGCTTGCTCAGAAAGTACTTCTTAGAAACAAAAAAACGTGAGTTTCTTTTAAATTAAAGATTTTTCGTAGTGTAGCGGAGAAAAATCCTCCTTCACTGTCCTCTGTCAATTGTCCTCTGTCAATTGTCCTCTGTCCTCTCAAAAAAAGTTGCTTCGCATTATGCTTATATTAAGTCAAAATTTCATATGTACGAAAGTTGAGTAACTTATATAAATATTTTTAATATGCTTTTCCCCAATAAACCAATTTGTCAGCTTTTTTACCGCAGCATACACAGGTATCTGAAATATGCTCTTGTTCAAAAGGAATGCATCTTGAAGATGCACCAGTAACTTCCTTAATTTTTTCTTCGCATTTAGCATCTCCACACCACATAGCTTTTACAAAACCTATTTTATTTTCCATTATATCTTTAAATTGTTCCATGTTTACAGCATTATTTGTATTGTTTTCTATAAGATTTTTTGCCTTTTCAAACATACCATCATGAATTTTATCTAAAAGATCTGGTATATCCTTTTCTAAGTTATCCATGGATACTGTTATCTTTTCTCCACTATCCCTTCTTACAAGTACAACTTGATTTTTCTCAATATCCTTTGGTCCCACTTCAAGCCGTATAGGAACTCCCTTCATTTCATATTCACTAAATTTCCATCCAGCCATTTTGTCACTGTCATCAAGTTTAACTCTTGCAAATTTAGCTATTCTATCTTTTAACTCATTTGCCTTATCCAGAACTCCTTCTTTATGCTGTGCTATAGGTACTATAATCACTTGAACTGGAGCTATTCTAGGTGGAACTACGAGTCCATTGTCATCACCGTGTACCATTATAATTGCTCCTATAAGACGAGTTGTTATACCCCAGGAAGTCTGGTATACATATTGAAGTTTTCCTTCTTTATCTGAATACTGCATTCCAAAAGATTTTGCAAAGTTCTGTCCTAAGTAATGGGATGTACCAGCTTGAAGTGCCTTTCCATCATGCATAAGTGCTTCTATAGTATATGTAGCCTCTCCTCCTGCAAATTTTTCACTGTCAGTTTTCTGTCCTTTTAATACTGGAATAGCCAGTACTTTTTCACAAAGATCCGTATACACATTGAGCATTCTTATAGTTTCTTCTTGTGCTTCTTTCTTAGTTTCATGTATGGTATGACCTTCCTGCCACAAAAATTCTGTAGTTCTAAGGAAAGGTCTTGTAGTCTTTTCCCATCTAACTACGGAGCACCATTGGTTGTAAAGCTTAGGCAAGTCTTTATAAGACTGCACTATCTTAGCATAATGTTCACAAAATAATGTTTCTGATGTTGGACGAACACATAATTTTTCTGTAAGTTCTTCATTTCCACCATGAGTTACCCAGGCAACTTCTGGTGCAAATCCCTCTATATGATCCTTTTCCTTTTGGAGAAGACTTTCAGGAATAAATAAAGGCATATATACGTTCTGATGGCCTGTTTCCTTAAACTTTCTATCTAAATAGCTCTGAATATTTTCCCACATAGCATAGGCATAAGGACGTATTATCATACACCCTCTTACACTTGAATAATCAGCTAATTCTGCTTTTTTTACAATATCTGTGTACCACTGTGCAAAATCTTCATCTCTGGATGTTATTTGTTCTACCATTTTTTTACTCAATTTTAATTACCTCCAAAATTTCATTTAGTATAGCTCTTAATCCTAATTTAAGTTTTTCCTTAAATATAAAAAAGCCTCCAATCCCAAAAGGGACCGAGGTTATGTCGGCGGTACCACCCTGATTAATATATTTAAACTGTTAAACATATTCTCTCAACTATAAATTATAACGGCAATCACCGCTGTATTCTAACAGAACTCAAAGGTAGGTTCAAAATGTACGTTTAGAAACTTTCACCACCCGTTTCCTCTCTTAAAAAATATCATTTCTACTAATCCTCTTCTTTGCATATTACTATATTTAGTTAAACTCTTTTTATATAATAAGATATAGAAAATTTATTGTCAATATATTTTTTAAAACAGCAGTTTCATAGATAACATCTATTACTATACTTTACTAAATTAAATTTTTAATAAACTACTCAAAAAACTGCATAATAAAATCAGGAGGTAAATTCATATGAATATTAAAAAATTTATTGTATTAATTCTTTCAATTTTTTTAATTAGCACATTTAGTCCAGATGTACATGCTTTTTCAAATAATTCCTATTATATAAAAAATTCAAATATACCGCATCACCTTTATGTAATATATCAAAATGATCTAACTCCTGAAGAAAAAACTATGATAGTCACCCTTCAAGGAGTAATATCAAATAAATCAAATGATCAAATATACACTCTAAATAAAAACCAGCCGGATTATAAAATATGGCTGGATGATTTAAGAACAAATTATGGAGTAACCTATACTACAGTAAAAGATCCTTGGTACTTGTTAGATAAATTTAAATCATTAGTATCCGGATATGTACTTTACAGCAGTTATCCAGAAAAAAATCCGTCTATTAATAACGCCTGCTGCCTTGCAGCCTTAAAAAATTCTATAGTTATAGATAAGCCTATAGAAGATAAGGTTAAAAATGCAGGAATCAAAATGCAGGGTAATTGTATAAATACTGATAAGTATTGGGCTTATAACAATTTGTGGAATTCAGGACTAAACCATTCCACCGTAATTGAGCTGTCTCCAAATAAAAATGCTCCGCTTAGGGATTACGGCATCATGAGTAAATGTTTGGTATTTTATGAAGATGATTCAAAAGACTTCTCCCTAAGAGATAAAGTTTTTGGGTCTATGAAAAAAGATTCTACCTGTCTTGGGTGGGGACCTGATGAACACGATAATGTAAATGCAGCCTCTAAAAACGGAGTAAGTATGGTTCCTGCTGATTGGTCCTACAATTTAACAGTATTAAGTGCTTTTCCATCAATGCCTTTAACCCAAAAAGGCAGTATAAAGCCTGAAATAAATTTTAACTTTCAACCTATGCACTATGTAACTTTTATAATGTCAGATGGAGATAATCAGCAGTGGATTCTTGGAAGTAATTATGGATCAGAAAAGTGGTATGGCTTTCCTAAAAGAGGTAATTTTAATATGGGATTTAGCATAAGTCCTTCTATGTATGAACTGGCACCTACCGTTTTTAAACTATATTATAAAAATGCATCTTCAATGCCTTATCGAGATAACTTTGTGGTCTCTCCTTCCGGTAATGGTTATATGTACCCTAGTAAATTCAAGGAAGATTCCCTAAAAGCATACCTTAAAAGATTAAACAATTATATGGGAAATGTAGATGAAAGGTATGTAACAGTTTTGGATGATTGGTCGCTTTATGATACCAAGTTATGGGATAAATACACCAGTTGTTCTAATATTGACGGCATATTTTATCTCAATTATAGTAAGCAAAATGACTATAAAGGCAAAATTGTATGGAGTAATGGAAAGCCAGTGGCGTCATGCAGGGATGTGCTGTGGTCTGGACTAGAAGAGGAAGATACATTGATAAATAACATAGACAGTTATGTTAATAAAGGATACACCGATATAACTAAACCTGATGCCTATACATTTGTGTACGTACACGCATGGAGCAAATCTATGAAAGACGTAGAAAAAGTAGTAACCGAATTAAATAAAAATCCTAAAGTAAAAGTTGTTCCACCGGATACATTTATGGATATTATGAAAAAAAATCTGCACATATAGAGTTTATATCTGAGAAGTTGACTTATACCAGTTCATATGCTGACAAATTTCATCACCATAAAAAAAGTTTTTAAGTGTGATTTCAATTTTGTCAGCATTATTTTCGGATATAAGTTCAAATTCCACTTAGAAACTGTATATAGATTAATCCCATAAAAATTAAGAATTAAGAATTAAGAATTAATAGTTATGGATGATTTTCTTCCATTAAAACTTCAGAAAATCTAAAATATAATTTTCAATTGCTGATAATTTATTTATGTGTATAAATTTATTTTACATTTAGAAAGTCAATATACAATATACCCTATTAATTTTTAAATAACTTTTCTAAAAATG
>DAISLB010000020.1:0-2656 GCA_036820645.1 Clostridium sp. | reverse complement strand
TTAATAGTTATGGATGATTTTCTTCCATTAAAACTTCAGAAAATCTAAAATATAGCACCATTGAAGCAAAGCTTCAATAAGCTCTAAATTTAAAATTTTTCATAACGTAGTGGAGAAAAATTCTCATTTAGAAAGTCCATATACAATATATCCTATTAATTTTTAAATAACTTTTCTAAAAATGTAGAAGCTTTATTGGCTTTTATTGGAAAATAAAGTTCCTCTGTATTTTCTGTTATGGGCTTGAATTCATAGCCATGTGATTTATAATAATTTATTACTTGTGGTAGAGCAATACAAGTATTTTTATGCATATAATCACAGTGCATCAAAAGTATTACTGGATTGTGCTTATCTGGATCTTTAGTAGCCTCTTTAACTAACTTATAAGGTTGAATCTTTGGATTAATTCCATCGGATGCCTGTATGTTCCAATCATATATTTTGAATTTATTATTATGCAATTTTTCCAAAAAACTTTTATTTAGGTGTTTTCTACTCCCTCCCGGAAATCTTATTAAGTGACTTTCATTACCTGTAACTCTTTTTAATTCTTCATTACATTTATCCATTTCATCTATAAAGCTGTCACCATTTCTGTATATTTTCTTATATTTATGAGTATATGTGTGAAGTCCTATGCTGTGTCCTTCACTATAGATTCTCTTTACTACCTGTTCGTTGCCCTGTATTTGATTACCTATGAGAAAGAATGTAGCTTTTACATTGTTTTGTTTTAGTATATCTAGAAACTCATCTGTAAGTTTGCTAGGTCCATCATCAAAAGTCAGATAGATTACCTTTTTGTTATCCTTCTGTGAATCTTCAATCAGTTTATGTTTTGAATCACTTGCGAAAACAGCATTTTGATTTATCATCATAAAAAATATACACATAAGTACAAATGTCCTGACAAATATGTTATTTTTATGTCTCAAAACTATAGGACCTCCTAATCTAAATTTTTGCCTAAATCTTTATGGCTTTTTATCCACCCAGACCAGCTAGTATTAAAATTGTCCTTATTTTCCTTTGCGTATTCATAGAATTTCTCTATAAATTCAGATCTCTCTGAGGATTTACTCCCAACTTTATGAAAAGACTTAAGCAAATTTTTCCCTCCAAGTAAAATCTGCCTCTCCATTATATCGTCTAAACTTACATCTTTAGCATTCTTCATGATATCGTACATTGTCATAAAAGTAGTAGTCCTTCCAATTCCAGCTTTGCAGTGAAAGTGCATCCATGTACCTGGGGGAGTTTTTTTTACAATACTTATAAAATAGTCTACCATTTCATCTGTAGGCTTTTCTGTATCTGTAACAGGTATTCTTACATAAGACATATTATTTTCTTCTACCAGTTCTCTTTCATCTTGAACTTTAATTGGAATTATTTCTTTTTTATCAATATCAAGTTTTTCATTTAATTTAATGCCTTTTAACCTTTCACTTTCATCCTTTAACACTTGATCCTTAGTCAGTCCCTTATTTGCCTTATTGTTTTCCTCCCCTACCCAGCTAACTGCCAGGTCATTTATAAAGCCATGAGATTCTTCTCTTAAATCTACTACCAATATAGGTACATCACCTATTTCTTCTTTCACCATTTTTATATTTTGACCTGTAAACTGTGCGCTACCTGAAGCATTTAGAGAAGATAGTCCTTTTAAATTTATAGATTTACCATAAGTGCTAATATTATCTGTGGTTTTTCTAAATCTTTTAGGAATTTTATTTTTCTTTTTAGAGTCTATTTTAAGCTGTACATTTTTATTTTGTATTTCAGTAATTCCCTTGGAATATACTACAGGTACTCCAAGTAAAGATACTAAAAACATAATGCACATGAACATGCTTAATTTTTTCTTCATATATTTTGTCACCCCTTTTTTTTATTAACTCAGCTTCGACACATAAAAATATTGCAAAGCAATTAATTCACAATTAAGGATGATTTTCTTCCGTTAAAACTTCAGAAAATCTAAAATATAGCACTATTGAAGCAAAGCTTCAATAAGCTTCAAATTTAAAATTTTTCGCAGCACAGCGGAGAAAAATCTACCGAAATTGTGCATTGTGAACTGTGCATTGTGAATTAATTTAGTTCGTAATATTTTTAAACTGCGAAAGTTGAATTAATTACCTATATATTTTTTCAATATTTGATAAATAATATCTCTGCTTATTATGCGTATATTTTCTTATTCAATGCGAAAAATAACTATGTATTTTGAATTTAAGGAGGATAATTTTATGGCTAAAGCAGGTATGAGAAGGCCCGATCCAAGTGACCCTCATGGTACTGAAAGCAATAAAAAAATGAAATCCAAAAGAAATACTGTAAAACCTGTGGAAGAAATTCAGGGAAAAGCTAAAACTGGAAACAAAAAAGCAGGATTAATTTAGGAGGTAGTACAAATGTCAAAAGATAGTCAACCTGACAATAAAAAATCAAGAACTAAAAAAAGTAAAGGTCAGATACCTATCACTGAAGAAGGACAAAATCATAATAAAAATAGCAAAAAGAAATCAGCAAAATAAAAAACATTTAAAATGTGAGAAGTCATTAACAATATATAATGACTTCTCCCTAAATTGATTTTATCTGATGGCTACCTACTGTAACACTCCCACGCACTCTGTGAAAGCGACTA
>DAISLB010000019.1:0-37827 GCA_036820645.1 Clostridium sp. | reverse complement strand
GTGGGAGTTTGTTTCTCCCACTAAGTTTAGATGAATTATCCAGGGGCGTAGCTACTGTTATCTCCCACTTTGATAGAAAAGCAGGTATCCCAAATCTATGATTTGGTGATAGTCGCTTTCACAGAGTGCGTGGGAGTGTTACAGTAGGTAGCCATCAGATAAAAAATAAAAAGCTTGCATTTTATTACTTTATATTATATAATGACTATCGTAATATAATAATTATCGTCTTAGGGGTATAGCTCAATTGGTAGAGTGCCGGTCTCCAAAACCGTAGGTTGTAGGTTCGATCCCTACTACCCCTGCCAAATATCGATGCTTTCACAATTGTGTGAAAGCATTTTTTTATACCTAAGAATGATAGTAAACAAAGTACTTACAAACTTAGCTATTTGACATTATTACCCCCCATTTCTGAATTATAAATTTTGTCAAGGTAGTGCTCTTTTAAAGGTTCATTTTAACCTTGATTAAATTTATAATTAGGGTATTTTGTTTACTAACTAAGACCACATGATGGATATTAATTCTACCATACGGCCTATTTGTATAAATATAATTACTATATTCATAAAGTACCTTTATATGGTATATACTTTTCAGTACATGACACGGCTGTTGGTATTACCCTAGGTAAGAGGAAAGTTTTAAGTACATAATGAATGAGATTTAATTCACTAAATTTGCTATGGATTCAACTGCCATATCAAATTTAGTGATAAATTGATAAAGAGGTTGATTATAAGGAGAACCTCTTTATTTAAAAATTAAAGAACGTTGTTACCTTTGTTGAAATCACTTTCATTTTTTGAAGGAATCATGGATAGTTGTTCAGATTGGTGCCAGAGGTCTTTTAAATTATTTCTTTCAATAAAAAGATCCATTTCTTGTTTGGTTTGAAAATCTTTAAATTGAAATTCTCCTTCTTTGTCCATAAATCTTAATCTGCAAATCATTTTTCAATCTCCGGCGTTATTTTATCAAACTTCTGACATATCTCATCTGCAACCTTGTCGACCATTTGGTAGTGTTCTTTTTTTAAGTCTTTAGAAGAAACAATTTTACTTAAAGCGGCATCTTCACCTAATACATCAGAAACAATTACAGTATCACTTACTTTTCCGCTGTACTTTTCTGTTGCTCTTTTAGCACAGCATTTGCTGCATCCATCTACTGTAATTACAGGGTAAGCCTTTGCAAAAGACCTTTCTTCTTCTCCACCAGCAAGATATAAAGGCAGGCACAGAGTAACAGTTTTATCCTTACGGAGTTTTTCCAGCATTTTTCTAGTAGCTAATCTTGAAATAGTACCTCCCAGACATTCTTCACCACTACAGGATAATACTCCAATTTTTGTTTCAGCCATACTACTCATCCTCCTTTAATATTTCATCCACTTTTGTACAAATTTTTTCGGATAACTTATCAATTATTTCCCAACCATCGTCTGTTAGTGCTGTGGCAGTACCAGCATCTACACCTTTGTGATTTTTCATTTGATCTATAGTTTTATATTGAGCTTTTACTATGCCGCCAGCAAGAGTAGTATTTTTATAAGCACAGTGTTTTGGACAGCCGTCTATAGTTATGCAGGAATAGCCTTCTATTTTTTGTTTGGCATCAGCATCGCCTGTTACTATATGACCAAGACAAACTGTTTCAGTTTCATTAGGCTTTAACTCATTTGTAATTTTTAGAGCAGTTTCTCTTGACATAAGACCAAATACTTTGCCTATACCACTGCATGATATAATTTTTACTTTAGACATGGAATTCATCCACCTTTCTTTTTAATATTTCAAAATATTTATCAAAATAATAAAGAAGTTCTTTATCACTTTCATAATCACTTAATTCTATTTCTGCAATCCAGCCTTTTCCATAAGGATCTTCATTTATAAGTTCAGGTGATTCTATTAAATTTTCATTTACTGCCGTTATTGTTCCAGATACAGGACATACTATTTCAAAAACGGCTTTTCCTGATTCTATGGTACCTGCTTCGCCAAATTGATCTATTTTACTCCCTGTTTCAGGAGGTTCGAAGAATATTATATCCGATAGACTATGTTGGACATAATCAGCAACACCTATTCTTGCTTTGTTACCTACAACATATACCCAACAATCATTTTCGTTAAACAAAAAACCTTCTTTTGGAACTTTGAATGTAAATTTATCTTTTTTATAAATTTCATATTCAAAGATTTGAGGAAATACAGTAGAACTAACTTTTTTAACTTTTTCTTTTTCTTTTGTAAGTTTATCTGTGATAATGTCTACAAGTTTAAGTTCATCTTTGCCAAGTCTTAAATTATTTTCAATAGTGATGCTATTTGATTTTGCTTCATCGCTTATATTAATTTTTTGATCAACTTTTAAGCTTTTTTCGGAGGCAATTTTACTGGCACACCTTGTACCGCAGCCATCAATTACAAGAAGAGGTTTTTCTTCAACTATCTTATTGTATCTTGCATCAACTGTTCTGTATAAAACAGGACATATAATTTGGCTATCTGTAGTTTCCGTAAGTTTTATAGCTAATTCTTTTGCAATACATCCAGCACATTTATCAAGACCATTACAAGGGAGAATGGCATAAGATTTACTCATTACCTTCCATCTCCTTTCGTATTTCTTTTATCCTTTTTATTGTTTTTCCCTTATTAGGAAAAGTTAGTGCATCAACACCACAGGTTTTACCACAAGCACGACAGAAGACAACGCAGTTATTAGGATTTTTTACAATAAGTTTTTTATCATTATTTTCTCTAACTTCATAAACGTTGTGAGGACAAAATTTCACACATTCCATGCAGTAATTGCATTTATCATAATCTATTCTTGGACTCCAATCTATTTTTTCCCTTGGAACTCCCATAAAAGTTGATTCACTCATACCTATTCCTCCCCAATTCCTAATTCTTTTAAAGCCTTTTCAACTAATCCAAAGGCTTTTTCATTAGTCATGTCTCTTATGTCCAGCATAACTGCATCTTTCTCAATATCAAGACCTGCATCCTTAAAAGCTTGTTTAAACATCTTTCTTTGCATATTTGGAGCACAGGCACCAATTATTAATTTTCTATGAGCTTTTAAAAAATCAGCAAGGAATCTATCACCATCTTCTTCACAAAGTTGTGGATGGATAAATCCATATTCTACAGGTAGTTCTACTCTAACCTGATTAATAAAATCCCAGATATCCATTGCCTTAAAGCCTGGGCACTTTCCAGTGCATACACACATAATAAAACCTGGTAATTGTCTTTCTTCCATAATAAAATCCTCCCTAATATTGTTTTATTTCTATTCCTTTAGCATCGAAAATTGGTTTCATAAATGGAATTTTAGGATACATAAAAATATAAGCATCTTTTTTCAAAATTAAACTATTTAATATATAAATGTTAACTCCATCATATTGGTATTCATCATAAAGCCCTTCTTTTCTAAAATCCTTTACAATCTCAACCTTGAGATTCACGACTGTAGTCGTATTACCTGATCAACAGGTTACACTACTGTTATGCTTCCTGACTAAAAAGCTGCCATGGACTTTTTTAACATATTTGACTGCCTTTTCCTGAACAGTTACCATTTATAAATCCTCCTTGTGTTTTAATTTTCTTATTATCTATAATAATAATTTAATTAAATAGTTATATAATTATAATACTACTCCAAATGTTCATAGTCAACATTGAAATTTTAATCAAGATGATTTAATGATAAAAATATTTAAAGTGATCGGACATCCAATAAAATTTGAAATAATGAAATTAAATATTTAGTTTATGGAGCATTTCCAGTTGCAGCAGTTTTTATGAAAAAGGAAGTTAAATTTAGTAACTAAAAAAAGTAGAATATATCAAATTTCAAGAAAATAAATATTATTAAATATATTGACATAAAAATGTATTAAATTATATAATTAAATTATAAAATAGTTATGAATTATATTAATGAAAATTAGTTATCTTTAAATGCTATTACAAATTGTTGGGTTTGTTCAAACAGAAGTACTTATAAGTACTATATAAGAGAGGTAGTGTTTATATTGGGTATATATCTAGATAATGCAGCTACATCTTTCCCAAAACCATATGCAGTAATGAAAAAGATGATGGAATACATGCAAAATATTGGAGCAACATCTGGGAGAGGTGCTTATAAAACTGCTATTGAGGCAGATAGACTTATTTATAACTGTAGAAAAATGATATGTAAGCTATTTAATGGGAGTGATCCAGCAAAAGTAATATTTACTTCAAATATTACAGAAGCGCTTAATGTGGTGATTAATGGCTTTTTAAAAGAAGGGGATCATGTAATAACAAGCAGCTTAGAGCATAATGCCGTGTGGAGACCATTAAAAACTTTAGAGAGAGACAAAAATATAGAAATATCAACAGTTTGTTGTACTGATGAAGGAATTACTGATTATAATGATGTAGAAAAACTTATAAAACCTAATACAAAACTTATAATTTTTACTCATGCGTCTAATGTATTAGGAGCAATTCAACCAATAAGAGAAATTGGTAGAATAGCAAAAAAACATAAGGTGAAATTTCTAGTAGATTCAGCTCAAACTGCAGGGGCCTATCCTATGGATGTCCAAAAAGATAACATAGATATTTTAGCCTTTACAGGTCACAAAGGTCTTCTTGGTCCAACAGGAACAGGAGGATTTATATTGAATTGTGATATTGATATAAATCCTTTAAAATCTGGTGGAACAGGTGGGGATTCTAAATATCCATACCAGCCTGACTATTTTCCAAATAGATATGAAGCTGGTACTCCAAATGTAGTTGGAATTGTTGGATTAGGGGAGGCATTAAACTTCATATATTCCGTTGGAATTAAAAATATAAGAAAAAAAGAAGAAGAGATTATTGAATATGGAATTGAAAGACTTAAAAGTGTTAAGGAAATAGAGATATATGGACCTAAGAAGTCAGATAAAATAGTAGGTGTAGTATCATTTAATATAAAGAATATAAAAGCTGAAGAAATATCATATGAACTTGATAAACAGTATGATATTATGGTTAGGTCTGGATTACATTGTGCACCTACAGCACATAAAATTATGGGTACAGAAAATATCGGAGCTGTTAGAATTGGCATAGGATATTTTAATGAAAAAGAACACATAGATACTCTTGTAGAAGCTTTAAATAAAATACAAAATAAGTATATGTAGTTTGCTAAATTATACATAACTTATTGGATATGATTAAAATAAAATGGAAAGGGTAGTGATGATATGTATCTAAATAATATAAAACTTTTATTTATACAACCCTGCGTAGCTGAAAGTAAAAAAATAAGATTTAAAGCAGAGTTTTCATCAGATGTTTCCAACATAATGCCGTATCTAAATTCAGTTGTGAAAAATGGAAGTTACAATAGTAACATGCCTAGCTTTACATTTAAGAAAGATAATAGACTAATAAATATTTACGCCAATGATATGACTGTTGCAAAAGCAATTAATGAAACCGATGCATATTCTATAATGGATTTTGTAAAAGATTTAATAAATGAAACATATGATAATAAGAATAGTATAGAACCAAATTATGAAATGAGAAAAAAACCAGCAGCTTTTAAGATTTATTCATATTTACCTAAAAAAAATTGTAAAAAATGTGGAGAAACTACTTGTATTGCTTTTGCATCAAAGTTATTAACAGGAGTAAAAACACTAAACCAGTGTGCTGTTCTAGAAGAAGAACAATATAAAGAAAAACTAAAAAGTTTAAATGATTTATTAGAACTTGTATAGGGGCTTTTACAGTTAACATTGAAATTTTAATAAAAATAACCTATAGTATATAAAGTATATTAGTATTTAATTAAAAAGAATTATTTTTTATAGTTTAGTGTGAAAAAAGATAAATATAAATAGAAGATATTAGGTGGATAAGGAGGAGAAATTTTGAATCAAGACGATTTAGCAGTAAAAGTGTTTAAGGCATTGGGCCATCCGGTAAGATTTAAAATAATGAAGTTTTTATGTGATGGACCTAAATGTGTGTGCAAACTAAATGAGAAGTTTGAATATAGTCAGGCAAATTTGTCTCAGCATTTGAGAATTTTAAAAGATGCAGGATTAGTTAAGAGTGAAAAGGTAGGGCTTGAAATGCACTACGGATTATATAGCAATGACGTTAAAGATATTATTGAAGATGTTGGAAAATATGTATTAAATTATGTGAATGGTATTAAGGAAACAGGATTGTTGTAAAGTTGAGAAAAACACTTTACCTATTAGATTAACGTCTATTTAAATATATTAAAAAGAATTTGGTATAGATATTTATTTTTATAGCAAATTCTTTCTTCTATACGAAGCCTCGTACCCTGAGGTGAGTGAAATGCTTAAATCTTTTTATGACTCTGCTGATAGCGGGTCTTATTTTTACAATATCTCTAAAAAATGTATTATGTTATAATATAGTTAAAAATAAAGCTTTGACAGTAGTTGGATATTTCCATTGTTGGTTTGAAACTATACATCCTTTTGGTGATGGAAATGGAAGGACTGGTAGGATGTTGGTTAATTATCTTCTTATAGGATATAATCTTCCTCCAATAATTTTATTTGAGGGTGATAGGGAGTAGTATTATCTTGCATTAGAATATTTCAATGAAATGCAGGAAATATTCAAGATGGTTAATTTTTTAGAAGATCAGGCTTATAAAACTTGGATTAAAAATTATAATGTTAAATTGAAAATCTTAAAAGATTTTTTAGATTAGAGAATTCTAGGTATATAAAGCATATTGAAAGCATTAGTAAATTTGAAACTAATTTTAACAGCATACAGTATGCTTATGGCAATTCAAAGTCTGATGGCACATTTTAATCAAAATTATTGTAAAAATGAAAATATAGAAAATGAAATCGCTTCAATTTGATATTAAGGATATATAACTGCAAAATTGTACTTTGTAAAGAAAGGTAATTATAGATAATAATTATAATAAAAAAATATGTGCAAGAACTCTTTCGAATATTGCACATATAAGTACTTATTATTTTTGTAGAACATTTAAGCAAATAACAGGAAGGACTACAACAGAATATATAAATGAAATTAGATTGAAAAAGTCGATTGAGTTATTAAAAAGTGGTGATATGAATATAACGGAGATTTCCATAAGTTGTGGCTTTAATAATGTAAATTATTTTTGCCGCTTATTTAAAAATAAATATGGTGTTTCTCCTACAAAATTTGTGTGCTGAAAAATATTAAAATTTTACTTGGTTCTTCTTTTTAAAGGCCCTAACAATAGTGATTATTATGCCAATATCGCATATAATACAATCCACTTATTATTTTGATGAGTATCAAATTTTTGTTTTTCCATTATAAAATCCACCTTCCTTTTATGAGTATAAGGATGGTGATATGGAAGAAGGTAGTATTTTTGAATTACAAATGGTTCCACTACACTCCAAATTCGGTATACAGTAGAAACGAAAGTTGTTGCCGTGGCCCCATAAATTAAAGCACCACTTACAAAAACATTCACTGGCAGTGATAGCTGAAAAGACACATATATTAATAATGGAACAATATAAAAAAGCATTGTGGCCAACCTGTCTATAAAATTAACAATCTCCTTTGATGTTTTTTTTCAAAATTAATTATCGGAGATTGTTGATTTTTTATATATTTTTTCTTAGCCTAATGCCTATGGGGCGACACCCCTATAAGCACCGTAAATATTAGCACTTGTTACTAAATCACCTGTATTAAGTGCAGGTACTACAGGGATTGAATATGGCTTATTAATATTCAGTGGTTCATCAGTCGAATTGATATATTCATCTGAAACATAATATTTATCAATGGTACCATTACTTCTTGTTATAACTAATTCTATCATTACTACAAATATGGAATGTTGTTCAATTGTTCCAGTTGCTATGACTTCGATTAAACTAGGATTTGGAGGAACTGGAGGAACTGGAGGAATAATAGGATTACAACTATTAACTATTTGTACTGATAGATGAAAATCATGATTGCAATGTGATTTGTTATTTTTAGTGTGTGTAGTATCATTGTGTTTATAAGTGATGGTTATAAAAGGAACTATCTGTTGTTTTTTTGCTAATACCGAGCCAAAACTTGCTATAGAGTTGTTCCATATATTGGAAATCATTATACCCTTGTTTGATGAAGCATTTTTAATCCATGAAGAAACTATATGAGTTATATCTATAGCAACTGTTGATTTTGATGTCATTGGATAAAACCTAGTTCCGCTAAATTTATCCGCTAATGGAATTCTAGAATAAGTAGAGTATATGCTAAAATGGTCGTATATTGGATATATTATAAACTCAACACTTTTATCATTATGAAAACCATCACATTTAAATAGTGTTAATTCAGCGTTGACTACTATAATATTATTTGGTAATGAAGAAACATTGAAATAAAGCAAACTATGATACTCAAACTCGCCATCACATCCTACGATCATCTTGTAGTCTTGAATATTCCCATTTGGAATTTTATCAGTCAATGTGAGACTTTTACTTGCTTGAATCGTAAATGTATCCAAAGATATCACCGCCAATTTAAAATTTAAAATGATATAATAGGTGACCAATAACATTTTCATGCTTTGGCCATCTTATATATTATAATGGAACTATTTGAGCTTCTAATGATCCATAACTCGTTAACGTTACAGTTTCACCTGTTGCTAATTTTGGAACAATTGCAAGGTTAAGAGTATCATTAACAGCTAATGGGGTTATACCTATTGAATTGTCATAAATAGTAGCCATAGAGAAATAATCATGACTAGAGTCAGTCCTAAGAACATCTAATTGAACTGCTTCAACGAAACTAGTTTCTACGGGTACAGTCCCCGTTACTGTAACTAATTGTCCAGAAGCAGTTTGTGGTGTATCAAAATTTACTAGTAATGCAGCCATATATTATTCACTTCCTTCGTTTTTTATTTATTATAGACATAAACTTTTATCTAATAAATATAGTATTTGGAATTTGTGAAATTGTTACTAATAGACCCAACACCAGTATACGTGTAACTAGGGGTAAAGTAGAAATTATGTTACATAATAATATTAATTATCAGTATTAAGTAACATTTTATTTAGTCTTTTCATATGTAATGTATCAAAGTTATATCCTTTTGATATCAAATATTGAATTATTTGAGGTAGAGCTTGTACCGTTGTTGTCTTTGCACCAGCATCATGCATTAAAATTACTACAGTATCTCCACTCGTATATTTCTTTAAATTATTCAACAAAATTGGGACAGGTAGATTATATCCATCTGCATCACCAATTTCATCATAGACATGGGTATTAATCTTCCATTTCGAACTGATGGGGAGCGTAGGCACGATGATACATCAACTATCTTCTGCACCCAGTACCGAAGGGAAGATTAGCACGCACGTCTTGGTGGCAGTGTTCATGCTGATGCAATCATGGATCGTATTGTTCATTAAAATTACGTTGTTTATATTACAAATTTATACAAAATTATATTTAAATTTTAATTTAATATTAAATAATTTGATGAATTTGATAAGAAGGATGAACGTAATATTTCTATTGGAAATGGTGCAAAAGCTAAGGCGTATGCATCTTTTGTTTTATTATCAAGTCTTATAGTATTATTACAACTGCCTTTCAGTTTTTTACAGTAGAGCTCACCTTTTGAAGCGTTATGATTTTCTAATTTAATTAAACCAATTTCCGAAGCTCTCAAACCACACCTATAAGCAACTCTAAAAATTGCTAAGTCTCTCTAACTGCATGTATATTGTCTAAATTAATAATAGCATTGAAAAGGCTCTTTGATTCCTCTTGAGTAAGATACTTTATTTTTCTGTCACTGTTTCGTTCCATTTAATATCCTCTTTTAAAAGTAATTGTACATTATGAATATTTTGACTAATAAATTATAACATAATGTTGAGTAAAATCCAATTACTATGAAAAGATATCAAAATAATGTTGTGATTTTAAATAAAATGGAATAAAAATGTTATTATTTTGAATTTATAGAATTATATCAAAATAAGTGAATGATAAATAAGTATAAAATTATCATTTTTCGGACAAAATATTCATTTTGTATAAATAATAATGTATATAAAAAATAAGTCAAAATAAACAATGATATATTTAAATTTTTAAAATACAAGGGGGAAATCAGCATGGGCTTTATAAAAAATACTAAAGTAAGAACAAAATTAATTTTATCTTTTGTTATCATAGCTTTAATAATTGCTGTAGTTGGTGTTATAGGAATGGTGTCATTAAAGACAATAGATGTAAATTCTGAGGATATGTATAGTAATAGGCTGCAGAGTGTTTATATGATTACAGATATGAAACAAAATTTAACAGAAATAGAAAGCGACATGCTACAGTTAGTTTATGTGAAAGATGCTTCAAGAAAGACTGATTTAGAAAAAGATATTCAATTAAATGAAGATGAAAATAATAAATATATTGAAAATTACGAAAAATTATCTATGAATGATACAGAAAAGCAAATATGGCCTGCATTTAAAAGCCAGTTTGAACAGTATAGAACTTTAAGTGAAAATGATATTAAGCTTGTTGATATTGAAAATTTTGATGGAGCAGCTAAAAAGTATGGACAAATAACAACTTTAGGAGATGCAATGTTTGCAAGTCTTGATAAACTAGTTAATACGAACGTTGATAGTGCAAAAATGCAAAATTCAAATAATCATTCTGTATTTTTGAATAGTAATAAGGTTATGACTATATTAATAATAGCAGGAATACTACTTGCAATTGGTTTAGCTTTATTGTTAAATTCAGATATAGCAAATCCATTAAAATTAGCTGTAGAAAATATAAAAGTTGTAGCTAAAGGAGATTTAACTACAGTTATACCAGGCAATTTTATGATACGTAAGGACGAAATGGGCCAACTTGCCAGTGCAATATATACAATGCAGAATGACTTAATTGGGCTAATTAAAGAAATAATGATGAATTCAGAAAGTATAAGTACATCCAGTGAAGAACTTTCTGCTACTGTAGAAGAATTATCATCAAAGACAGAAGAAATAGATAGTGCAGTAAAAGAGATAACATGTGGAATTCAGGAAACCAGTGCATCATCAGAAGAAATAACAGCATCTATAGAAGAAGTAGATTCAAGCATTAATGAACTATCTGGAAAAGCTGCAGAAGGAAGCAATAATGCAAATCAAGCTAAACAAAGAGCAACTAGAGCTGAGAAAAAAGGTAAAGAAGCAGTAAAAAAAGTACAAAGTTTATATGAAGAAAAGAAAAATAATATGCTGCAGGCAATTGAAGATGGAAAAGTGGTAAATAATATAAAGATTATGGCAGATTCTATTGCAAGTATATCGGAACAGACAAATTTACTTGCATTGAATGCAGCCGTAGAAGCGGCTAGAGCTGGAGAGCAAGGTAAAGGATTTGCAGTAGTTGCAGAAGAGGTAAGAAAACTTGCAGAACAATCTTCACAAGAAGTATCAGGTATTCAGGATACCGTTGAAGAAGTGTGGAATGCATTTAAAAATCTATCTGGAAGTGGTAGAGATGTATTAAAATTTATAAATGAAAAGGTACACCCAGAATTTAAAGAGTTTGGCAATATTGGCAATCAATACTATAGTGATTCAGATTTTGTAAGTAAAATGTCTGAAGAAATTGCATCCATGTCTGAAGAACTTACAGCTACAGTAAATCAGGTAAGTAATGCAGTGCAGAATACTGCAGAAACTACACAGAAATTTAGCGAACATTCGGAAATAATAAAAACAAGTATTGATGAAACAACAAAAGCAATAGTAGAAGTGTCAGAAACTGCACAAAGTCAGGCAGAACTTGCCGAGAAGCTTAATGGAATGATTCAAAAATTTAAGATATTATAAGGTGGTAAGAAAAATGACGATACAGGTATATTTATACTAATTTTTTTTAGAAAACATAGAAGCTATCTAAATCCAACCTGTAATTACTGATATAATTCCTATTTTTCGCTTCTAAAAATGGGAATTGGATTATCTAAACGTTTCAAGACTTCTCTATTATTAAAAGGTAACAAATGTGCTAAATTCTGTAATATGAGAACTTATAAATTATCTTTATTTATGGCATTATAATAATGCATGTTATGTTCAACCTCCTTAAAATTTTTAGTTTTATTTAGAGGTTGGATTTTTTTTAGGGGTTTTTATACTATGAAATTTATGGTGTATTTGTTAAATCTTAAATTCTAGATTATAACTAATTTGTTTGAAATTAATGTAAAATTATTTTTATTTCTTTAATTGGTTAATTTCCTGTTTCCCCACCCATATTGTTCCAAATAGAAATGCCCATCATATTTGAACTACGCCGAAAAAATGAACAGGAAAAATTGATATGGAAGCTGAAAATTTAAAAGTTCAGGTTTTGGCTAATACTTTTTTAAGTGTTAGCCAAAATTTTTTTGTATAGAGTAAACATATGTAAATAACATTCAATTAAAAGTCCTACAAAGAATTTGTCTGAACAAATAAATTATTATTTGGGGCAAGAAAAAAGAATCAAATCCAAAAATGTACAATTTGTACTCCAAATTATTTCCAAAAATTGTTTTGTATAATTTCTATTTTTATAATATAATATCTAAGTTATTGTAAATTAATAATAAATTAGTATGGATGTAAAATATATGAATAAGATTAAAGAAATTGAGGAATTGTTAGAAAAAACAAGAGTTAAACTGTATACTATGTTAGATTCAGGTAAATTTACTTATGAAGAAATATTATCTGTAAGTCAAGAACTGGACAAGCTGATTTTATCTTATTATAAACTTAGTTCATTAAGCCTGCCTGAAGACCTACCAAAACTTTAGGAAAATGAGTCTTAATTTTCTTAAGTTTATTTTTTTGCAAAATATAAAATTCTGAAGAAAAACTTAGAAATGCTGAAGTATTAAAGAAAAGGGTTTTAGAAATAATATCTTCAGTTCAACAAGTTTCAAGAGGGAATGAAGAAAATGCCCAAGCTTCAATGCTTAAGCTTATAAAACAAATATATGAAGTATCAAAAATTTTATCAACAAAAATGGAAAATATTAATAAATGATATTTCCTCTTTTACCCACGAGATATCTGCAAATAGTGAAGGAATCAGTGAAGCAGTTTCTAGTCTTTTAGATGGAGAGTAGACTAACCTGTACAGAAACAGGGAATTCCCTTTTGTCAAAATCGATTATTGAAATGCGTTGACTGCGGCTGCGTCCCCTGGATAACGATTTCCCCTAAAGTATTGTCTTAATTCTTGGATCCATTATAACTATCATTTATTAGTTCAGGTGATTCAAGTAAATTTTCATTTATTGATGTAATCTTACCACTTACGTATCTTGCATCAGCCACCCTGTATAAAACAGGACATATAATTTGGCTATCTGTAGTTTCTGTAAGTTTTATAGCTAATTCTTTTGCAATACATCCAGCGCATTTATCAAGACCATTCCATCTCCTTATGAGGACAAAATTTCACACATTCCATACAGTAATTGAATTCTAAAAGATTAATAACAATTTAATTAAATAATTATAGTACTACTATAAATCTTTATAGTCAACATTGAAATTTTAATCAAAATGATTTGATGATAAAAATATAAAGTCATCGGAAATGCAATTTGAAGAAAATAAATAGTATTAAATATATTGACAGAAAAAGATATTTAATTATATAATTAAATTATAAAATAGTTAAATTATTTTATGCCATTACGAGTTAATGGAGAAGAGAGGGGATCATGTAATAACAAGCAGCTTAGAGCATAATGCTGTGATGAGACTAATTAAAAGGAATTATTCTTTATAGTTTAGTGTAAAAAAAGATAACAGGATTATTGTAAAGTCTTAACTTTTAAGTTAAGACTTTTTTACATAAATCACTAAATATGTTGCACGTTTATTTAATAAAAATTTTATAATATAAATCATCTAACATAATTGCCTTACTTCAGTAACTGTATGAAATTGTGGTGCATCATCACATACTAAATTTGCAATTACTTAATAGTATACGGCATATGTTTATATCTACTATATATGTTGATATGTACCGTAATGTGTTATAAAATTTAAGTAATTAATAATTTTTAGGGGGATAATATTATGAATACTACCAAGAAAATAGGTGCTAATAGATTATTGTTGTTGAAGAAACTACTTGAATTAAGGGATATAGTTATTAATATTAATGAATCACAAACGAATTTAAGTGATGAATTAAAAAACTTGGAGCATAAAAGACAAAAATATATTAGGAACAGAGATGAGTCTCTTCAAAGTAAGAACTACTCTATAAAGCGTAATAATGCTTTAAATTTTATAAAAAGTGAGGACTTTAAAAGATTATGTATTGCTACGTATTGCAATTTATATAATAGCTTTTCGTATGCACCATGCTCCTGCGAAAACCATAATGGTATGTGGTGTGTTACATCAAATGGTGAAGAAACATTCAATGACAATAATAGTATTATGAACTATATTAGAGATTTAGCCAGTAAATATGATTTTAAAATTCTAGACTTTATTAATACCATAGGAAAAGAAAAATATGAATCTTTCAACTTGAATCACTTTATGATTGATAAACTTAGCAAATCTTTACAAGAAAAAGTCCAGAGCTATTATAGGTCGCAGCTTTCTAATATAGTGGAAGATTATAACGAAGAAATAAAGATGGGAATTGTATTTAGACCTAGTGCTCCTTCTGAAAGTTGTTCAGCCTATAGAAAAAAGAATGTGGACTTTGTTGAGGAAGTACGTAAACTAAGAGCTGAACTTAAAGATAAATTAGAAAAGCTTATTTACACAATACCAGAGCAATTTATAAAAGAAGAAAGTTTGTCAAAAATACAGTCTTACTACTTAAAGAAATTCCAAGAAAGCAATGCTGGAAATAGACTCAATGATACTTTGGAGTTTAAAGAAAGTGAAACTAGTCAACATATTAATAATATTGACAATAATATAAGTATTATTGAATCAAAGAACGCTGCTTTAGCTGATATGAAAAAGAGAGTTATAGATAAGTATTGTACGTTCCTATCACCAAAGTACATTTTTAATGAATTTGCATTAAATTATTTTGTGCAATATATTTATTATGAACAGGCAGATAATATTGAACAGTGCATAAGTATTTTTGAACATAGGGAATTACAAGAACAGACAATTGAACAAACAATTTCTTTAAGACATGCTATTGATAACTTAAAAGATTCAGTAGTTAATCAACTGTAAATAAAACTTAATTTTCTTAAGTTTTATTTTTTTTGTAAAATATAGCAGGAAAATTCAATGTATTGTAGAATATATAAATTAAAACATTTTATAGGAGGTATGAAAAATGAAAAATTTAAAAGAAAGTGTTTTAAAGAAAAGTATGAAAGCAGTAGGTTCTTTATCTTTGTTTTTTGCAAAGGGATTTACGTTTGCAACATGTTCAATGGGTGGTCATCAACCAAAGTGTCCCGATGAGCTTCTAAAGTAATTATTTAGAGTTTTTATAAATGTTGTAGTTAAAATTTTTTATAAAAAACATAGAAACATTAATTTTTAATCTATAACATTTATAAAAGCTTCAGAATTAAAGGAGGAATTATATGGGACATACTATAATATCTATAATTCTAATTATTATAGAGGCGTTACTTCTTTTAGGAACTTTTGAAGCACTATGTGCTGAAAAAAAATTTGTAATAACGAATAAAATTAAAACAATTCTATTTGTTATGTTGTTTGTGTTTGCAACCTATTTAAGTAGATTACATATGCTTTTAGTTTATCATACACTGTTCCTTGTAATATTTTACATTATATTACTTGCATGGATTACAAGAATAAGGATTTTTGATTCTACAATTATAGTTTCTTTATTTTTTACAATAATTTTAACTACAGAAACTTTTATTGAAATCATTGAGATGTTTATGTTTAACATAAATTTGAATCAGATTATTTTAATTCCTAAATATTTTTGGATCATGCTGATAATTTCCAAAATATTACAAATACTTATTGTAGTATTAATCTATAAGTTTAACTCATATCTTACCAAACTTAGGTTATTTGAAAAAGAAGGAGCTGTCTTTGCCAATTTAATCATTGAATCAGGTGTGGTTACTCTTTTTGTATTTTGTATGAACTATAGTATTTTTAATGTAAAAAATGTTCAAACTTATAATATTATTATATTTATTATTTATTTTGTATTTCTATTAGCAAAATTTATAAACTTAAAAGAAAAGCAGACTCTTGTAAATATAAATGCCAAATATAAGGTTCAAGAAAACCACATTAAAAACATGGAAGAAATAATTAGTATAATACGTCAGGAAAAACATGATTTTGCCAACCATATCAATGTTATACAGGGATTATGTTTGTTAAACAAGCCTGATACTGTTGAAAAAATAAAGGACTATGTATCAAAAATTTCAGATACAGTACATTCCTCCTTTAAATACTTAAATACAGGAAATGATTACATAGATGGATTGTTGTCTATCAAAAATAACTATGCGGTTAAAAACAACATAGATTTTGAAGTGATGGTTGATGAGCCTTTTAACTTAATAAAAATTAGGCAGGATGAATTGATAAGTATTATAAGCAATCTGGTAGACAATGCCTTTGAAGCACTTCAATCTAAAGCAAACAGTGACTATAGGGAAATAGCAGTCAGTACTTTTAGGGAACATGAATATTTTTGCATTGAAGTAGCCGACAATGGAAATGTTATTTCAGAAAACATGAAAGAGAAGATTTTTGATAAAGGCTTCTCTACGAAAGCTAGTAAAAATAGTGAACATGGTTTTGGACTATATATTATTAAACAGTTAGTTGAAAAAAATAATGGAAGTATATGTGTGGAAAGTAGCCCAGAAATTACTAAATTCTTAGTAAAATTTAAGATAGAAGGATAGATAAATGGATGCGTTTATAGGCTCTATAGTAAAAAAAATTTCTGAAACAAACCCTCAATTTTCTGATTTAGAACTAAAAAAAATGGAATATGGCCTGCTGTGTATTTTTGATGAAATAACAAAAATCATTCCTTATTTTATTATATTTTGGCTGCTTTCACTTGAAAAATATTATATAGTTATCCTTATATTTTTTTGCCCTATTAGGTTATTTTCAGGTGGCTATCATGCAAAAACTTACTGGGGATGTTTCTTTATTAGTTTTATTATATTTTTAGGAATGATTATTATAGGTAAGTATGTTTCATTTAACACCAGCATTATAATAACATCGTTAATTGTTTCGCTTATACTTGTTTGTATTTTTGCTCCTGTAGATAACGTTAATAAGAGAATAAAAAGTAAAGAATGGAGACTGAAACTTAAATATATTTCTATAGCAATTACTCTTTCATTAAGCGTACTATGTTATTTTGTACCACACAGGTTTTTAAGTACTGCTGTAATCTCAATTATTGGTGCAGTGATAATGATGATGGTTGGAAAAATAAATAATGGGGATATTTCTAATAATCAGGAGACATAAAAATATACAACTAATAATGTAAAAAGCATTGATATCCGTAAAAAGAAGCTTGTTGAAGAATTTAAAACATTAGAGGATATAGTTGTGGTTTAAAGTAGCTTTTACTAAACAAGGCGTAAAAGCTACTAAAAAGCTATTTTATATAAAATAACGCAGCTTAAAAAAATAAATTCTATTTACATTTTTGAAGGAATTGATTAATGGTACATTGTTCCTTTTTCCTATCGCTATTTAATCTTCCAATTCTATCACACAATCCTAGCAAAGCCACTTCATAGATATCTGTATGTTCTTTCATACCCTGTATGTCTGAAAAGGGCAAATTGTTTACTACAAAGAGTATCTGCATGTGGTACCTGATAAGCTCACAAACTTGGTCAATAAAATTTTTATCTTCTGTAAAAAATAACAAAAACTTTTTTGACAGATTTGCTCCAACCTCATCATGGTCATAGGAGGTTATTTTACCCTTTCTGTTCTTGGTTGTAGAAGGTTTTCCGATATCATGGAGGAGTGCGGCCCACATAAATACTTTTTGATTTTTACTTTTTGATTTTACGTTTGCTGCTTCGTTTACTACAAGTAGAGTATGGTTCCAAACAGTACCTTCTGGATGGTATTTGAGGGATTGCTTTGTATCGTTCAATTTGTACAGCATATCAAAGGGATACTGCTGAAATAATGGGTTATTACTATATATTTCTTTTAAATAATCCGATGGTTTAGAATCATGCAGCAAGTGATATTCAATATTGAGGTACAATCTATTTAGACTCATCATCTCTTAGTGTTAGGGCCTAATGCCTCTTTTTTTATGTTATGATTTTGATTCTGGCTATCACTATGGGTAGAATTAACTGAATTGTTTAACTTTTCTTGTACGTTTTTGGATTTTGTGTTTTCGTTTTTTTTACTTGTAGACATATCTTTCACCTCTCTAATCAGTATTCCAATGTGAAAGATATTTATTCTAATATCAAACTTGTGAAATGGAAAAATATTGGCCATTTGACATAGAAATTGGAATCATTTATACTTATATAGGATTTTTAACATAATGTAGACTAAATTTCATAATTATGAGAAAATGAAAGGAGATCAAACTATGTTTTTGTTAATAAACAATTATATGGGATATGACTTATGCCAAGATCAAAAAAAATAAAAATAACTAAGAAAAATAAAAAATTTAAGGTAAATTTAATTTGTTTTGTACTAACAATTTTAGCTGTTTATTTTTGCAGTTACAAACTTCACTTTCAAAAAAAACTAGATGGTTCTATAAAAGTATCATCTTATGCTGATTCCCATAAAAGTAAAAAAACCCAGGATGCTATACCTAAAAATGAATTAAATTCAATTCCTGAAACAACAGATTCTCAAAATAAAGATTTGAGGAAATTCCCATATCCATATATTTCTATGCTTGCAATATGTTCTGATATTGATGATACAACAGTGGAAGAATTTAAAATGTATCATAAATTTTTAAATACCAAGTCTCAAACCCCTTGTGGACAAGGATTGGGATTGGATATTGGCGATTCCTTCTGGATGTATATGGGTGACAACATGAACTCTACAGTTGATGTTCATGGAAATGGTGTGAAAAGTATAATGACATTTTTTAACGGGACAAGCCAAACTGAAAAACATAATGCTGACGAAATAACTCATTATATTAGGTCAGGATGGATAGATTGCATCCATACTTTTGGAGATTTTTCAACTGAAGATCAAAGAAGTACTCTTTTTAATAGAAATTTAGCTGAAAATGCATGGAATGTATTAAATTCTGCAAATTTAAAACAAACAGTATGGATAAATCATGGTAACAAATCTAACAGACAAAATTTTGGTGCACATGGTACTGCAAATTTTATGAGCTATCAACAAGGTGACAATCCTAAGTCTCCTTACTATCATACAGATATAACTTTAAAAAATGGTATTAAATATGTTTGGAATTCATGGTCAGATTATAATTTTGGACATGATTATCCACTATATGATATTTCATTAAGAGATGGAAAAAGAGTGTGGGGATTTTATAGGTATACAAACAATTTAGTAAATAATAAAATAAATTGGATCTGGACACCTAAATATATTCACAGTCAGCTTACAAAAGCCAATCTTGATGGCATAGTAAATAATAATCAATACAGCATAGTGGCACAACATTTTGGTATTAATACAGAAGATCTATTTACACAAGATAATATAAATTCATTGAAACTGTTAAAGGAATACCAGGACAGTAATAAAATACTTGTTGCTAAAACTTCTAGAGTTTTAAACTATGCTAATATTCATAAGTACTTAACTTATCAGAAATTAACTAAAAACGGCAAAACTTATATTAACATAACTTCTATAAGTGACCCTATATTTGGGAAATGTATTCCGGAGGTTGATAACATAAGAGGAATCACTTTTTACTGTGATGATCCTAAAAATACAGTTTTACTAATAAATAAATCTAAGATAGGTAATGATAATTTAAAAGTAAACCCTAAGGATGAAACAGGTGAAGGGAGCATATCTGTAAAGTGGTTCAGAGCTGATTATACAGATTATACCAAGTAGTAAAGCTTTATATAGGATTTTTGAATTTTTTTGGATAAGCTTAACTTATATTTAAAATATTCGTAAAATAGTCCGTATTTTAAGTTAATATATGGACTATTTTCTATTAAAATAAATGTTAAATATAATTGATTTAGTTTTATTTGTTTTGATATAATGAAAATAAATAAAACATAACAATAAACTTTAATTAAATTAAGTTTTAATTAGTTTTATTTACTTTTATCATAAAACATCTTTAGTATTTACTTAGAACAAATAAAATAAAATAAGATAGGGGATGAAGTTCTTGAAAAAAAAGAGAATATTAATTTTAGGGTTAAGTATATTACTAGTTTGTGGTACACTTATAGGCTGCGGACAGAAGCAGCAAAGTACTGCTAAAAATGACACAGATAAAAAGACACTACTTATTTATTGTGCTGCAGGAGTAAATAAACCAATGGAGGAAATAGCTAAAGAATTTGAAAAGAAATATGGGACAAAAGTTCAGTATACATATGCTAATTCTTCAGAACTTATAAGCCAGATGGAAGTTTCTAAAAAAGGAGATCTTTGTGTACTAGCATCTGACGAAGATTATCAAACAGCAAATAAAAAAAAGTTGGTCTTAGATAAAAAAAATTTAGTATACCATGTACCTGTAATTGCTGTACCAAAAGGAAATCCTGCAGGTATTAAAAACTTAAATGATTTTACAAAATCTGGAGTTAAGGTAATTTTAGGAGATCCTAAAACTTCTCCATTAGGAAAACTTGCATCTAAGTTATTTCAAAAACAGGGCATAGAAAGTCAGGTGAAAAATAATATAGTTTCTACAGTTACTACAGTAAATGAAATGGTAACGTTTGTTTCCATGAAAAAGGCAGATGCAGCTATTATGTGGGAGGACAATGCTTTAAATGCATCTAAAAATATAGATTTAGTACAAATTCCTAAAGATCAAAATTTAATTAAAATGGTACCTATATCTGTTTTAAAGAGCTCTAAAGATAAAGAATTAAGTAATAAATTTATAAGTTTTGTTACGTCCAGTCAAGCAAAATCAATATTCATCAAGTACAATTTGAAGCCTATTAAATAGGAATTAGAGGTCTTGAGTATGTCAAAAAATAATTATAAAGACATTCTTTTTAAGGTTTATATATTTATTTTTATAACTATATTTATGCTTTTTATAATTTTAACTATATTTGTGGTTTTTCAAAAAAGTTTCCCTAACTTAGCATCCATTATTATGGATAAGGAAATACAATTTGCAATTAAATTGACATTATATACATCTACAATATCTACTATAATTTGTTTGATATTTGCTGTACCTATAGCTTATGGACTGGCTAGATATGATTTTTTTGGCAAAATGATTATAAACTCTATAATACAAATATCAAATTCTATTCCGCCAATTGCTGCTGGAATTGCTTTACTTATGTTATTTAGTACAAAGCAGGTTGAGTATATGGCAAATAAGTTAGGATTAGATCCAGTATTTTCAGTTAAAGGAATTATACTAGCCAACTTTTTTATCAATGCTCCATATATGATAAGAATTTTAAAGGGAACTTTTGAAGATGTGAATCCCAAACTTGAATTTGTAGGAAGAACTCTTGGATGCAGTGTCTGGGGATCATTTTTTAAAATAACAATTCCTTTAGCTAAAAACGGATTGATCTCAGCTATAATAATTACGTGGATAAATGCACTTGGGGAATTTGGAACTGCACTTATGCTGGCAGGTGCTATTAGAATGAAAACAGAAACTTTGCCAGTGGCTATATTTTTAAATTTGTCAGCAGGAAACTTAGACAAGGCATTAGCTGCTGCCACTATACTTATAGTTATATCTATAATTTGTTTGTTTTTATTTGAATGTGTGCAAAAATGTAATACAAAGAAAGTGAACTATTAGAATTTCATAAGGAGGTTAATATGCTTAAAGTAGAGCATATTTATAAAAAACTTGGAGATTTTGAACTTTGTGATATAAATTTTAAAGTGGAGGATGGAGAGTATTTTGTAATACTAGGATCTACAGGAAGTGGAAAGACTATTGTTTTAGAAACTATTGCAGGTGGATATAATATTGACAGAGGGAATATATATATAAATGACGTTAATATAAATAATATTCCACCAGAGAATAGAAATATTGGATTTGTGTATCAAGATTATTTGTTATTTCCACATTTGTCTGTCAGAGAAAATATACTATTTGGATTAAAGACAAAGAAAATGGATAGAAGTATTATGAATGAAATTTTGCACAAAATAAGTTCAATATTAAATATAGAACATTTACTGGATAGAAGTCCTCTTACGTTAAGCGGCGGAGAACAGCAAAGAGTTGCGTTTGCAAGGGCTGTTGTGACTTCACCAAAGATACTGCTGCTGGATGAAATAAGCAGTGCTTTGGATCCAGGTACCAAGAAAAAATTTCAACATAATTTAAAAAAAATTCATAGAGAATTAAATACTACAACTATTCAGGTAACCCATGATTTTAATGAAGCAATATATTTGGCAGATAGAATAGCAATTATGGGAAATGGACAAATTTATCAAATAGGTACTGCTGATGAAATATTTAATCATCCTAAATCAAAATTGGTGGAAGATTTTATCCGATGACTACCTGCTCTAATACTCCCACGCACTCTGTGAAAGCGACTATCACCAAATCAAAGATTTGGGATATCTGCTTTTCTCCAAGTGGGAGTAAAGAGCAGCTACGTCCCTGGATAACGATTTCTAAGCATTAGGTGGAGTTAAAACTCCATCTGATGCCAAGAACTCTGTTTATAGGGCATGGCAATTTGTGATTAAAATATTTTAACAAAGGGGAGATATTTTAAATGTACATTTCAGATGAACTCATTGATAAATTTATTAAAGAAGACGTCCCTTATATTGACTTGACTACTTTGGTTTTAGAAATTGGCAATAAAAAAGGGAGAATACAATTTTTTTCAAGGGAAGATGCAGTGATATGTGGAACGGAAGAAGCTGCAAGAATATTCCATAAATTAAATATAGAATTGACAAAAATAAAACCTTCTGGCAGTCTAGTAAAGAAAAATGAGATATTTCTGGAAGGAATGGGAAATGCCAGTGACCTACATATGGCATGGAAAATCTGTCAAAATATTATTGACTACAGTTCTGGTATTGCTACTAAAACAAAAAAATTAGTTGATAAGGCAGCTAATATAAATTCAGACGTTTCTGTTATAACTACAAGGAAAAACATACCTGGTACTAAAGAATTAGCTATAAAAGCAGTTGTTTCAGGAGGAGGATTTCCTCATAGATTAGGATTATCGGAAACTATACTAATTTTTAAACAGCATCTAAATTTTTTGGGAGGTATTCACGAACTAGCTAAAATGATTAAAAAAATTAAGTGTAAGGTTTGTGAAAAAAAAGTAATAGCTGAAGTTGATTCACTAGAAGATGCAGTTGAACTTTGTAAAAATGGTATTGATGGAATTCAATTTGATAAAGTCCCTTGTGACAAGTTGAGGGAAAATGTAGGTATTTTAAAAGATATTAACCCATCTGTGGTTATATTGGCTGCTGGGGGAATTAATGAAAAAAACATTGAGGATTATGTTAAAACAGGAATTGATGCCATTGTAACTACTAGCGTTTATTATGCAAAACCTATTGATATAGGATGTAAAATAGAACCTATTGTATAATTATCCTTTCATGGTACATATGTTTTTACTTAAAATTAGTTTCATAATGATATTACATTATCATTATGAAACTAATTCTGTATCATTATAATAAAGTAACTCCCTATTTTTCACCAACTATAATTTTAAGCTGCTAGGGAGAGAATTTTTAAAAAAACTTGGTTTTAAACAGTATTTTTGTCTTATGCCAAGAACTCTGTTTGTGATAATATATACATTTTTAATTTATATATTACATTTTGGCTTGAAAATTGCTAATTAAATAATTGAGAGGAGAGGGTATCATTGAATAAAGAATTATGGAATAAATGCATACAATTTCATGGACACGAATGTCCAGGGCTTGCTATAGGTTTTAAAGCCTGTCAAGCAGCAGTAGAGAAAATGAATTTGAAATTTTCATCTGATGAAGAAGTAGTATGTGTTACTGAAAATGACGCTTGTGGCGTTGATGCAGTACAAGTTGTAACAGGATGCACTTTAGGAAAAGGTAATCTAATATATAGGGATACTGGTAAAATGGCTTTTTCATTTTTTAACAGGGAAAACGGAGACAGTATAAGGGTAATTTTAAAACAGTTTAAGAATGAAATGAGTAGAGAGGAAAAAGAAAAATATATTTTAGAATCACCAGTAGATGAAGTATTTGAAATAAAAAAACCTAAATTTGAAATGCCTAAAACTGCAAGATTATTTAATACAGTTATTTGTGATAAATGTGGAGAAGGTGTTCCAGAACATAAAATTAGATTAAATGAAGGAAAAAAGCTTTGTTTGGATTGTTTTGATGAATATACACGAGGATGGTAAATAGGATGGATATAAAATATTTTTCTGATTTGTGGGACAGCTCAAAAAAATCTTATGATATGGAAGAAAGATTTTGGGATGAAAGAGCTGAGGAGTTTAATAAAAAGGATATAGAGGAAAAAGAGAATAAGGATTTTTCCTCTATATTAGAATTTATTGAAGTAGATAAAAATAAAAAATTTAAAAATGTATTGGATATAGGATGCGGCACAGGATTTTATTCTAGAAAATTTTCAGAAATATCTGAATCTATTGCTGCTACAGATATATCTGAAAATATGCTGAAATATGCCAGAAAAAATTTAGATACAAAGCATAGGAATAATGTAAGGCTTGTAAAGAAGGCATGGTCGGAATTGAATTTAGAAGAGTTTGGTTGGAAAGAAAAATTTGACATGGTTTTTGCATCTATGACACCAGCAGTAGATAGCTGTGCAGATCTTATAAAAATGATCGATTGTGGAACAAACTTATATTTTTTAAGTGGATTTGTAGAGAGAAAAGATAGTTTAAAAAACGAACTTTCGGAAATATTATTAGGCTCTTATAATAATAAGCCATATGGAAATAAAATGTACAGTGCTATTAATATATTGTGGAATATGGGCTACTATCCAAAGATAAGTTATGTAGATTCAAATTGGAGTAAACGTGAACCTGTGGATGAATTGTATAAAAAATATTTACTTTATTTTGAAAGAAAAAAACATTTAACAAAAGAAGATAAAATTTCCATTAGAGATTATATGGAAAGCAGATCAATAAATGGGATTGTAGAAGAAAAAGTAACTTCTAAAGTGGCGTGGCTTTGCTGGAAAAAGTAGCAGTGATGTATAAAATAAGTAAAGGAATTTTGGATGAGTTAAGTGGTGGAGAATTGCAAAAAGTTGTCATTGCAAGAACTTAAGGAAAATCCTGCAGATATTAAAAGTATAAATTTAAATACTATGTAAAACATATTAAATAGAAGTTTAAATATGGAGGTAGAGTTTAATGGGGAAAGTAGTTTCTTTAAATATTAGTGAAGAAAGAGGCACTGAAAAAACTCAAGTCCCTTCGGTTAATGTTATCGAGAAATTTGGTATTGAGGGAGATGCACATGCAGGAAATTGGGATAGGCAGGTAAGTATATTACCTATAGAGGCTTTGGAAAAAGTTCCTTCTGATAAAATTGCGGAAGTTAAGAAAGGTGGATTTACTGAAAATATTACTATATCAGGCATTCCTCTTAACAACCTTGGTGTTGAAAGCTTAATTAGAATTGGAGAAGTTATAATTAAAATACTTTATATAGGAAAAGATGAATACAAAGAATATGGGAGACCTTATATAGTTAGTAGAGAAGGCAGGTTTGGTATAGTAGTTAAAGGTGGAAGAATAAATATTGGTGATCATGTAGAAGTTATTTAGTTTTATAATGATAAAACATTTAAATCCTCGGCAGATGAGCTGCAATCCAAAACTAATATGCCTGTTGTAGTGCTAAGTTGTTGTAGTGCTAAGTTATGGTAAAGAATCTACTTTTGATCCTGATTTATATATTACTCACTGCTTAAGGCTGTAAATGGAAAAAATGTAGTGGACGAGACAGGAAAAACAGGTACAGTTATGATAGATAAGGAAAAACTTCTTAAATGGAATCTATATAAAATTTTTATAGATGAGTCAGGACTTCAGATAGTACAGGAGGATTTAAAAAGATAACACTAAAATAATATAGGTTTTTTAACTAAAAAATCAACTTATGCGCAAAGATATTTTTAATTATAGTTTATCAATTAACAGTAAAATATCTGTAGTATAAGTTGATTTTTCATTTCCTATGGATATATATATTGGTTTAGTATTATAAAATAAAAATTGATATAGCAAATATGTTAGATTGATGAAATAACTAGTGTGTATTTTCAGTTTCTTTGTTGAAACATAGAAACTATTTGGATAACTTATCTATGATATCCATAATTTCTTGAATTTTTTTATGCTGGTCTCCTTTTTCAAAAGCTTCTTCTACGCAACTTCCCAAGTGGGCATGAAGTACTTCTTTGTTTATATTACGTAAAATAGCCTGAGTAGCCATAAGTTGATTGGATATATCAATACAATATCTATCATCTTCAACCATTCTAAGAAGCCCATCAAGCTGTCCTCTAGCAGTTTTTAAAAGACGTGTTACTTTTTCCTTATCTGCTTTCATCCTTATTACCTCCTTGTAAAAATGCATGCCTAAATATTTATCTAATTGGTTTAAATCTTTTTAATCTCAAAGCATTTGTAACAACTGATACAGAGCTAAGGCTCATAGCTGCTCCTGCTATCATGGGATTTAGCAGTGGTCCTCCAAATAAGTGAAGTACTCCCATAGCAATAGGAATTCCTATGCTATTATACCCAAATGCCCAAAATAGATTTTCCTTAATATTTTTTATAGTTTTTTTACTTAACTGTATAGCAGTAGATACATCCATTAAATCACTTTTCATGAGAATTATATCTGCTGATTCTATAGCAATGTCTGTTCCTGAACCTATAGCTATTCCAATATCAGCTTGTGCTAGAGCTGGAGCATCATTGATACCATCTCCAACCATAGCAACCTTTTTATTTTCAGCTTGAAGCTTTTTTACTTCACTGGCCTTGTCTTGAGGTAGAACTTCTGCTAAAATTCTATCTATTCCAACTTGTTTAGCTATAGCTTCTGCAGTCCTTTTATTATCGCCTGTTATCATTATTACTTTAATTCCCATTTTGTGAAGATTTTCTATTGCCCTTTTACTATTTTTTTTAACAATATCAGCAACAGCTATGATTCCTGCCATCTTTTCGTCTATAGTTATATACATAGGTGTTTTACCATCTGCTGCTAATTTATTAGAAACTTGTTTGAAATTTTCCAGATTAATTTTTCTTTCCTGCATAAGTTTTCTATTTCCAAGTAAAATAGCTTTACCATCTATCTTTACTTCAATACCGTATCCAGGAATAGCTTTAAAGAAGTCAAGTTTTTTTAATTTTAAACCTTTTTCTTCAGCACCTTTTACGATAGCCTCTCCAAGAGGATGTTCGGATCTCTTTTCAGCAGATGATGCTAATTGCAATAAATCATTTTGATCTATACCTTCTGCAGTAATTATATCTGTAACTTTTGGGTTACCTTCTGTTATAGTACCAGTTTTATCCAATACTATTGACTCTATTTTGTGGGCAGTTTCCAGTGCTGTACCGCTTTTTATTAAAACACCATATTCAGCTCCTTTACCTGTACCAACCATAATAGCTGTTGGAGTTGCAAGTCCTAAAGCACAAGGACAAGCAATTACTAAAACGGAAATGAATATGGTAAGTGAGAATATTCCTGTTTCTTTTCCAAGGATGTACCAGGATAAACCAGCAATAACTGCTAGTGACATAACTATTGGCACAAAATAACCTGAAATAACATCTGCAAGTTTTGCAATAGGGGCTTTAGATCCTTGAGCATCTTCTACAAATTTTATAATCTGTGCAAGAGCTGTATCTTTGCCAATTTTAGTAGCTTTATATTTTATAGTACCATTTTTGTTAATGCTTGCCCCAATAATGTTATCTCCAATACTTTTTTCAACTGGTATACTTTCGCCTGTAAGCATTGATTCATCTACTGAAGTAAATCCTTCTACTACTTCTCCATCTACAGGCATCTTTTCTCCAGGCTTGACTATTATTATATTTCCAACTTCTACTTCTTCAATAGGAATTTTTATTTCTTTATTGTCTCTTACAATCATAGCTGTTTTAGGTGCAAGTCCTATAAGTTTTTTTATAGCTTCTGAAGTTTTACCCTTTGAAACGGATTCTAAATATTTTCCGAGAGTTATTAAAGTGATAATAACAGCTGCTGACTCGAAATATAAATGATGAGCATATTCATGGTGACCATTAAAAATATTCACTGTGGCAAATATTCCGTAAAGGACTGCTGCAGAGGTACCCATTGCAATAAGCGAATCCATGTTAGGGCTTCTTCTTAAAAGTGATTTAAATCCTACTGTATAAAATCTGTTTCCCAAAATTATAACAGGTAAAACAAGTAATAATTGCGATGTTGCAAATGCCATGGCATTTATATTTGGATTAATAAAATTTGGAAGGGGAAATCCAAGCATATGACCCATGGATATATAAAGTAGTGGTACTGTAAATATTGCAGAAAACACAAATTTTTTCCATAAGAGTTTCATCTCTTTTTCTTTATCTATATCTACTTTGGTTTCCAGTCCTATGGCTTTATAGCCGGCCTTCTCTATTGCTTTTTTTATATTTGAAATATTAACCTTTGAAGGATCAAAACTTATATTTAGCCTTTCAGTGGCTAAATTAATGTTTGCCTCTACAACTCCTTCTAGTTTTTTACAAGTTTTTTCTACAGTTTTTGCACAAACTGCACAGGTCATTCCTTCTATTTTCAAAGTCTTAGTTATCATAATAGTACCCCTTTCTTTCCATATTAGAGAAATTACTCCCTATACCCCGGGTGGGGTATATATTAAGAATATATTCTATTATATTTTTTGTCAACAATATAATATTTATTATATAAAATTATTTGAACTATAAAAAACCTATGCGTAATGCAAGGGCTTTAGATACATGTACTTTTAGTTTTGAATATTCAAATTCACCTACTTGTGGAGGATAATTTTTTGAACATATTTCACTTTTGTAGAAATTAATAAGTTTCGTCTTGATATATTATCTATAAATGATAAAGAATATAATACTTAAGTACTTTTATATTGGCATTTGACAGTAACTTTGTATGGATGTATTATGAAAATAGCAAATGCAAAATGGAGGAATATTATTATGGAAAAAATTCAGGGAAATATGAAGTCATGTCTTCAACCAATGCCTAAAATATTAGTTTCTTGTAGGGATGCAAATGGTAAAAATAATGCATTGGCAGTAGCATACTGTTGTAACTGTAGTTATGATCCACCAATGATTATGGTAGGTATTGTTCCCTCTAGATATTCATATAAAATAATAAAGGAGACAGGTGTTTTTGTAGTAAATATTGTTACAAAAGAACAAAAAGAAATGTTTGATTATTTAGGCAGCCATAGTGGTAGAGATGAAGATAAATTTTCAAAACTTAATATTAAAATTAACGAAGGAATAAAGGTAAACGCTCCTTTATTAGCAGATTGCCCGGTGAACATAGAGTGCAAGGTAGAGAATTCTATAGTTACTGGTTCACATGAAATGTTTGCAGGAAAAATTGAATATGTTCATGCTTATAGAGAAATAATTAAAGATAATGGAGATATTGATTTTTCTAAAATTGAACTTCTTTAATTTATGATATGGTTATTGACATATGCCCAAAATAAAACTTAAAAGGAGCTGTTGGATTAAGAAATTAGTATAACAGCTCCTTAAAAAATTGATTAAAAGGCATTTAATAATTCAATGTTCAAAGTAATAAAGAAGATTAAATATAAATAAAGTGAGGAAAAAAATAAATATTGTAGTCGCCATCACCATTAATTATAAATAGTATTTATCTAATAAGAATACTATTAAGAATGATACAAACAATTTATTAGACAGGAATGTAAAATAATTTTAATATAATAAGGAGGATTAGATAGATGTTAGAATTAAAAAATTTATGTCTTGAAATAGAAAATGATAATGAAAAAATTAATATTTTAAAAGATATAAACTTAAAGTTTAAAAAGAATAAAATATATGTAATTACTGGTCCAAATGGTGGTGGTAAATCATCTTTAGCCAAAACAATAATGGGAATATATAAAGCTTCTTCTGGAAATATATTATTAGATGGAGAAAATATCGCAGATTTAGATATTACCGAGAGAGCTAAAAAAGGTATAGGTTTTGCATTTCAACAGCCGGCAAGATTTAAAGGTATAAAAGTAAATGAATTGCTAAACCTGGCGGCAGGAGATAATAAGGTAAATACGTGTAAATTACTTCAGGATGTGGGACTTTGTGCTCAAGATTATATAAATAGGGATGTTGATTCAAGCCTTTCCGGCGGTGAGCTTAAGAGAATAGAAATAGCAACTATACTTGCCAGAAACCTCAAAGTTGCATTGTTTGATGAGCCTGAAGCAGGAATAGATTTATGGAGTTTTAACAAATTAGTTGAAACTTTTGAAGATATGAATAAAAATAAAGAAACGACTATAATTATAATATCTCACCAAGAGAGAATTTTAAATTTAGCAGATAAAGTTATCATACTTGCAGATGGTAGAATTAAAGAGATAGCATCAAAAGAAAGTGTACTTGATAAAATAAAAAAGAATGATAATTGTAGATGTGGCGATATTTGTCAAAAAGGAGGTACTTTTTAGATGTTGGATGAATTGGATAAAAGTATGTTAAGGCAAATGTCAGGACTTCATGAATTGCCAATTGGTGCTTATAATATAAGAAAGAATGGAGAAAAGGCTGCAAGAAATACTACAGCCAATATAGATATAGTTACAAAAAAAGATAAGCCTGGTATGGACATAATAGTAAAACCCGGTACTAAAGGTGAGAGTGTACATATACCTGTAATTTTAACACAAGAAGGGTTAAATGATGCTGTGTATAATACTTTTGAAATTGGTGAGGGTTCAGATGTACTTATAGTGGCAGGTTGCGGCATACATAATCCAGGTGATAAAAAATCTCAACATGATGGAGTCCATGAATTTTTTGTAAGGAAAGGTGCTCGCATAAAATATGTAGAGAGACATTTTGGAGAAGGCAGTGGGAATGGTGAAAGAGTATTGAATCCTAAAACAATAATAGAAGTTGAAGAAGGGGGATATGCTGAATTAGAGCTAGTCCAAATAAAAGGAGTAACCAGTACTAAGAGGGATACAGAAATAAAACTTCATAAAAATGCTAGAGTTATAGTATCAGAGAGACTTCTTACATACAAAAATCAAGACGCAGAGTCGAAGATAAATGTGGAAATGGTAGGAAGAGATTCTTCTGCACGAATAATTTCTCGTTCTGTAGCACGAGATGAGTCAAAACAACTATTTCATTTAAATATGTCTGGGTATGAGAGATGCAGGGGTCATATTCAATGTGATTCCATAATAATGGATGAAGCAAGGGTACAATCTATACCTAAAATATCAGCATTTCATTCAGACTCACAACTTATACATGAAGCTGCTATAGGAAAAATTGCGAGTGATCAACTTATAAAGCTAATGTCTTTAGGACTTTCGGAAAAAGAAGCAGAAGATACTATATTAAAAGGATTTCTTAAATAGCTGAAACCTCAAATAATAATTATTATAATTGGCATTTGATAATAATTATGAATGGAGTTATTATATAAATAGCAAATATTAATTATAAGTTTAGGAGATGATATCATGTCAGAATGTAATTCATGCCCATCAAATAAAGGGTGTACCAAGGATAAAAAAGAATGTATGATTGAAAATAATCCTTTGAATAATGTAAAAAAAATAATTGGTGTTATGAGTGGTAAAGGGGGGGTAGGAAAATCTTCAATTTCAGTTCTTATTGCAAAGCGTTTAAAAGAACTTGGATATAAAACAGGTATTTTAGATGCAGATATAACAGGACCAAGTATACCAAGGCTTGTTGGTTTGAAAGATGTAAAAGTTGTTTCTGATGAAGAAGAAGAACTAATGCATCCTGTAGATACGAATGATGGTATAAAGGTTATGTCTTTAAATTTATTATTGGAAAATGAAAACGACCCTGTTATTTGGAGAGGACCTATAATTGGAAATGTGGTTAAAGAATTTTGGATGGATGTACTATGGGGAGAGCTTGATTATTTAGTTATTGATATGCCTCCAGGAACAAGTGATGTTGCACTCACAGTTATGCATACTATTCCTATAAATGGAATAGTTATGGTATCTGTTCCACAGGATTTAGTTTCAATGATAGTTTCAAAGGCTGTAAAGATGGTAAGGGCAGTTAATGTTGATGTTTTAGGTGTTATTGAAAATATGAGTTACATAACTTGCCCAGATTGTGGCAAAAAAATAAAACTCTTTAATGGAGAAAGTACGACTAAGTTTTTGGAAGAAATGAATTTAAAACTGTTAGGAGAAATTCCTGTTTTAGATAGTGTAGGTAATTTATCAGATCCTACATATAAAGATGAAGATAAACACCTTGAAAAAGTTTTTAATCCTATTGTTGAAAACATAATAAAGAGTTTAGAAAAATAAAAACTACAGATAGGAAAAAATAAAGATAAATATTTATAAGTGAATTATAAAGTACTCAAATCTACCCGTAACAGTTTTTGTAGTTACGGGTAGATTTTTTAAACATATTCTGTTGAATATGCTGCTATACCTTTCAATTGATATCCTTCCAATGTTTCGGTATTGTATATAGTAATTGCAATTTATGAATTCTTTTTAATATTTTCAATAGATTTTTTCATAAAAACATTTTCGTTTTGTTAATTTAAATATTTACTAAAAATTGACATAAATTATTCAACTAATATATTACAACAACTAGTATATTTATCACATAGGCACTTTTTGTAACATTACTAACATAAAGATAATCAATGAGAATATAAGTTATTGGCATTTGACAATAACTTATATTAGTAGTAATATAAAAATAGCAAATGCCAATAATATAACTAAGGTATGAGTTTGTTTTAGAAAATAATTCATATCTATAGTAAAAAATATAATTCAAGATTTGGAGGGATAGTGATGAAAATAGCAATTTCGTCATCAGGAAAAAATGCTGAAGATTTACTTGATACTAGATTTGGAAGGTGTAAATATTTTCAAATTCATGACACTGAAAGTGGGAAAGTTAAAATCATAGAAAACAAAGGTCAAAGTTCAAGTGGAGGAGCAGGTATTGCTGCATCTAATCAATTAATAGATGAAAAAGTAAATGCTATTATTACAGGAAGTCTTGGCCCTAATGCATTTGAGCTTGTTCAAAAATCAGGAATCAAAGCTTATAAGTGCAGTAGTATAGATATAAACTCCGCTCTTCATAAGTATAAAAATAATGAACTTGAAGAAATAAAAACTTTAGGCCCAGCACACCATTAAAGAATTTATCAAGTTGGAGATGAGTGTATAGTGAATATAGCAGTACTTAGTGGAAAGGGAGGAACGGGAAAAACTACAGTATCTACTAATCTTGCGCTTGCTTTAAAGGCAAACTATGTAGATTGTGATGTAGAAGAGCCAAATGGGTTTCTATTCTTAAAACCTAAAGTAGATGTAGTAGAATCGGTCAAAGTAGAATATCCAATAATAGACGATCATAAATGTACTGCCTGTGGTGCTTGTGCAAATATATGTCAATTTAATGCCCTTGCAAAAGTGAGGGATGATCTTATCCTTTTTCAAAAGTTGTGTCATAGCTGCGGTGCTTGTGAAATTGTATGTAAATACAATGCTGTAACCTATGGTAAAAGAGAAATAGGGAAAATTGAAAAAGGTACATCAAGATATATAAAATGCAGTAGAGGAATTTTAAATATAAGTGAACCCATGGCAGTACCTGTTATTAAAGAGTTACTTGAGAATTTGTCAGGAGAAGTTAACTTAATTGATTGTCCACCTGGAACTTCTTGTAATGTAATAAATGCTTTAAAATATACTGATGCTGCAATACTTGTTACGGAACCTTCAGAGTTTGGACTTCATGATTTGAAAATGGCTGTAGAACTTGTAAAAATGCATAACATACCTTTTGGCATAGTTATAAATAAAGACGATAAAAAAGACAATATAATTAAAAGATACTGCAAAGAAGAAAAAATTATGCTTGTAGGTACTATTGACTATAGTAAGAATACAGCAATACTTTATTCTAAAGGAAAAATATTATATGATGATTTACATCACAAAATAATATTTGATAAACTCTCACAAAAGATAAAGGAGGTGTTAGCTTGGAATTAGTAGTTATAAGTGGAAAAGGTGGCACAGGAAAAACTACTATTGCAACAGCATTAGCTGAAATTGCAAAAGATGTAATAAGAATAGATTGCGATGTAGATGCACCAAATCTTTATCTATTTTATAAAGGAAAAGATATAGAAAAAAAAGGTTTCATAGGTGGAAAAAAAGCTTCTATAAATGAATCTATGTGCAAAAAATGTGGAAAATGTGAGACTGTATGTAAATTTCAAGCTATAACAGACTTTAAAGTAAATTTGTTTGAGTGTGAAGGCTGCGGGGCATGTACATTAGTATGTCCAAATAATGCTATAGAATTAAAAGATCAAAATATAGCAAATACTTTTATTACTGAGCTAGATAAAGGAATAATTTCAAGAGCAGAAATGAAAATAGGCGGTGATGGATCAGGAAAATTAGTAAACTATTTAAGAAAAAACGGAAGAAAGTTCAATTGTGATGATAAGTTAACTATAGTAGATGGATCACCTGGTATTGGATGCTCTGTAATATCTTCTATATCAGGCAGTGATGCAGTATTAATTGTTACAGAGCCTACAAAATCAGGCCTTGAAGATTTAATCAGAGTGGTAAATTTATGTGAACATTTTGAGATTTTTATTATGGTATGTATAAACAAATATGACATAAATGAAGAGATGACTAGAAAAATAGAAAGTTTTGTTTCGAAGAAAGGTTTGGAATTAGTGGGAAAAATTCCTTATGACGATACTGTTATGAAGTCCATAAATGAATTAAAACCTATAACTTTTTATAAGGAAAGTATAGCAGAAAAAGCCATTGAGGATATGTGGCACACTATAAAAAAGTTTATTTAAATCTTTAATATTATGTATAAATTAATAAAAATTATAAATTGTTAATTAAAATATAAGGAGGAAATTTAAATGAAAATAGCAATTGCAAGTGATGGAAAGTATGTAAGTCAACATTTTGGACATTGTGAGGGTTTTACAATATATGATGTAGAGAATGGAAAGTCATCCCAGGGACAATTTACTGCAAATCCAGGACATAGACCAGGATATCTTCCAGTGTTTTTGAAAGGTTTAAATGTAAATGTAATTATTGCAGGTGGTATGGGGCAAACAGCACAACAGTTATTTAATGAAAATGGAATTGAGGTCATAGTTGGCGCACAAGGTTTATGTGATGATATGGTACAAAAATATATAAAGGGTGAATTAAAGTCAACAGGAAGCATTTGTGAGGAACATGAATATGAAGGACATTGTAACGAATAGATTTAAAGGATGATTTTATGAATAATGGTTTAACGCCTTTTAAAAAAATCCTAAAAAAGAGCGGATATAAATTTACTGCAAGCAGAAGAACAATATTGGAAGTTATCTTAGATAGTAAGACACATTTAAATGTAAAAGAGATATATGAAAAAGTAAAAGAAAAACACATAGGATCTGCTACGGTGTATAGAACTTTAAAAGTATTTAATGAATTAGGGATAGTAAAAGAAATAAACGTCAATGGAATAAGTTATTATGAAATGAAAATATTTAGTAAAAAACCCCTTCATATGCATTTTAAATGTTTTAATTGTAATAGTATAATTGATATAGATAGTGAAAGTTTAAACTTTGAGTATCTAAGGTTAAATAAAAAAGTAGAAGCAGAAAATGACTTAGAAATATACGATTTAAATATCATGTTTATAGGACTATGTAGTAAGTGCAGGGAGGGGTTAAAATGCCAAGACCAACAAAATTTAGAAGAGTAGAGTTTTTTCCGGAAAGTACTTATTTTGTACCCTGGGGAAAGCGTAAGTGTGAGATTGAGGAAATTGTTTTAAAGGTAGAAGAACTTGAGGCAATGAGGTTAAAAGATATTGAAGAATTAAATCAAGAAGAGTGCGCAAAAAGAATGCAAGTATCAAGGCAAACCTTCCAAAATATCATAGATAGTGCCAGAAAAAAAGTCGTTGTAGCTTTAACACAAGGAAATGCTATAAGAATAAGTGGTGGAAACTATACAACAAACTACTGCAAATTTAAATGCTTAAATTGCGGCAATGTATATGAAATAGAATATGAACAGAATAGATACGCTTGTCCTGATTGTGGTTCAGGACAAGTTGTATGTAATAAAAAAGCGAAATTTTGTAAAAAGTGGTGTAGAAATATAAAGAACGATAATAGTGGTTAACTAAGGGAAAACTATTTTATAAGTGTTGCAAATAAGATTAAAAATGTTATAATGAAAGCAGCATATGACAAAACATGGAGGGAAATTTTATGAAAATAGCATTACCTAATGATGGGAATATGGTTAACCAGCATTTTGGAATGAGTCAGAGTTTTGTAATTGTAACTGTTGAAAACAATAAAATTGGAAATGTTGAAGAAATACCTACAACTGAATTAGCTCATCAACATGAGGGACTGGCAAATTTACTAGTAAAACATAATGTTGACTTAGTAATAACTGGTGGTATAGGTGGAGGAGCTTTAATTGGATTACAGCAGTGCGGTCTTAAAGTAATAAAAGGGGCATCAGGTGAATACAGAGATGTTGTTCAAAGTTATATTGACGGAAAAGTAGAAGATAAAAGTGATGTTTGTAATCATCATTGTGAACACTAAGCCTGTAATTTTATTTAAATAGCTAAACACTAAAAGAGATTAATATCATAATTAAAAGATAGTCCGTGGTGTTTTTTATAATAATAGACATCAGCGGACTATCTTATTATTATCAGAAAATATCAAGTGATTCTTAGGCTCAGGTGGAGTTTGCTTATAAGGAATACCTTTTCTCCATCTGAACCTTAGAAGAACTTATCCAGGCGCGTAGCAGTGCTTATCCCCCACTTTGAAGAAAAGCAGATATCCCAAATCTTTGATTTGGTGATAGTCGCTTTCACAGAGTGCGATGGGGGTGTTAGCAATGGTAGCAATCGGATAAATTTTATTTTCGTAAATATATCATTGATATATTTTACAATGGAAATGCTTATGGTAATATAAAACCATAATGAAGGTATTCTAAGCCAAACTTAGATTTATACAGAACATTTTCCTAGTATAATATGGGTTCATTTAAAAGGTATCAATGAATCTTACTTAGTGGGAAAAGCAGAGAACTTAAATTTTTGATTTAAAGTGAATCGCTTTCTCTTTAGAGTTTT
>DAISLB010000018.1:0-38671 GCA_036820645.1 Clostridium sp. | reverse complement strand
TTCCCTAAGTAATTTTATTAGCGTTTTTTCACTTACACCTAAAAATTCTACGGCTCGTTCAACATTTAATATATTATTGTCCATGTATTTTCACCTCATGTATATTATAGCAAAGTCTCTTTTTAATACAATATATAAATGAATATAATATGAAATTAATTGTATATGCTATACATTTAGATGTAATTAACAGCAAAATATTTATTTAAGCAATAACAAAAGCTCTGCATGAGTTTATTTTTAGTGAACCTGTGCATTTACTAACTTGATTGCACAAAAATATATGAAGATGAAAATAAAGCATGGAGGACGGTTTACAAACCAAATCCTACATGCTTTACTAAAAGGTATCTTTATTGTGGCCATAATTTTTTACTATTAATTATTCTACCGTAACTGATTTGGCCAAGTTCCTAGGCTTATCCACATCGCAGCCTTTCTTTATAGAAATATAATATGCTAAAAGCTGCAGAGGAATTACGGAAAGCACTGGTGCAAATATATCATTTACTTTTGGCAAATACATTACAGAATCAACTGCCTTGCCAACTTCATCACTACCTTCAAAAGCAAAAGCCAATACATTAGCTCCTCTTGTAGTTACTTCCTTAATATTACTTATCATCTTCTCAACTAAAGCTTCCTGAGTAGCTCCTACAATTACTACAGTTCCGTCCTCAATAAGAGCTATAGGTCCATGCTTTAATTCTCCACCAGCATAAGCTTCGGAATGAATATAGGATATTTCCTTAAGCTTTAAAGAACCTTCTAGTGCAACGGCATAATCCAATCCTCTTCCAAGGAAAAATACATCCTGCTCTTTATAAATCTTTTCTGCAGCCTCCTGTATAATGTCCTTATTTGAAAGAACTTTTTCTGCCTTAATAGGAAGTGTAAGCATCTCTTTTTTTAGTTCTTCCATCTTTTCTTCACTTATAGTTCCCTTATTTTGTGCAAAGAACAATGCAATTATATACATTGCAATAAGCTGGGTTACATAAGCTTTTGTGGATGCAACTGCTATTTCAGGTCCAGCCCAAGTGTACAGCACATCATCTGCTTCTCTAGATACAGAACTTCCCACTACATTTGTTACAGCTATTACTCTAGCACCTTGTGCTTTTGCTTCTCTCAAAGCTGCTAAAGTGTCTGCTGTTTCTCCAGACTGACTTATAATTATCATAAGTGTTTTTTCGTCTATTATAGGATTTCTATACCTAAACTCTGAAGCAATATCTACTTCTACAGGCATTCTAACCAATTTTTCTATTACATATTTCCCAACTATTCCTGCATGATAAGCAGTTCCACATGCTACTATATATATTTTATTTATATTTTCAATTTGCTCTTTAGTTATCTTTATATCATCTAATGCTATAGGTTTTCCAGGCATAATTCTTGATGTCATTGTATCTTTGATTGCCTTTGGCTGTTCGTGTATTTCTTTCATCATAAAATGATCAAATCCACCCTTTTCAGCCGCATTTGCACTCCAGGTAACGTGGTATACATCCTTCTTTATTTCCTTTTTATCTTCTGATAAAAGTTTTACACCGTCTTTAGTTATGATAACAAATTCATTGTCATTTAAAAGATATATATCTCTAGTGTGGTTTAATACAGCAGGTATATCTGACGCTATATAATATTCATCTTTTCCAAGTCCTACTATAAGAGGGCTGTCCTTTCTTACTGCTACTAATTTTCCAGGTTCTTTTGAACAGATAACTCCTACAGCATAACTTCCCTTTATCTTAGATATTGCACGCATAACTGCTTCAACTATATCACCTTTATAAAAATATTCTATAAGCTGTGGAATAACTTCAGTATCAGTTTCAGATACAAATTTGTATCCCTTTGAAGTGAGCCATTCTCTAATTTGTACATAATTTTCTATTATACCATTATGAACTACACTTATAGTTCCATCCTGGCTGTTATGGGGATGAGCATTTAGATCAGATGGTTTTCCATGAGTTGCCCACCTTGTGTGTCCTATACCTACTATTCCTTTTAGCGGATGTTCTGACAATTTATTTTCAAGGTTTTTAAGCCTTCCTTTACATTTTACTACATTGATGTGATCCTTATCTATTATGGCAACACCTGCAGAGTCATAACCTCTATACTCAAGTTTACTAAGCCCTTCAACCAAAATAGATGATGCTTGCTTTTTTCCAACAAATCCAACAATTCCGCACATAATTAATTCTTCCTTTCAAATTTTAATATAATAGATCATCATTTACCTATAAAGCATTAAGGTTTTATCAATAAAAAATTTATAAGCAAATAAAACCTGCCATTGTTGTTAAAATATTACAGGTAAATATATTTTTTGGAATCATAATTTTTGATTCCTATTTAAAGGTTTTAACACCAAACTGATGTTGTATCAGAAATCACTTCCTGGTTTTATCAGTTGTTAACGGTAGTGCGATACCGTGGGGCACCCGCCGAAGATTCGATACTCCCCATCCTCGTCAGCTCAAAGTGTTATTTAATCTAAGCTTTGAGCTCTGGCGCTTTATATCTACATTTTGCTTAAATCCAATCACCTTCTTTCTAAAATATAACAGTATTAAAAACCTATCAATACATTATATTCTTTAATCTTATTTTATGTCAACCAGATAACTAAAATTAACTTTTTGTTCTTATTTTCATATTACGAAATTCAAATTTATTATATAATCTCAAAATTGTAAATATATAAAAGCCTCATAAATAAACCGCCTTTAAATTTTACTTTAAAGGCGGTTTTTTTAACTGTGTTTTTTAAACACTATTAAATCATCTTCTAATTTATCCTGATTTCCAAGTGTATCATAATGTCTTTGTAAAACTCCTGTAAGCTCCCAATCTTCCTTACCGTACTTATTTAACTTCTCTTCTAAGTTTAAATTATCAGTTGAATTTAAAAAACGCTTCACTGTAAATATTCTATATTGCCACGACATTAGACTCACTCCTCTAATAATTTATATCTCAATTATTAGAGTGTCCAATTTTTATTATATTTAAAACATTTAATTTTTACAAGTAACAATGCACTGTCAAATTAAATTGCAGTACATTTGCATATTTTTAATTTACTTTTGATTCAATAAGTTTGGCTAAATTATGGGCAATTTTATCTATCTGACTTTGATTTTGACCTTCCAGCATAACTCTTACTAAAGGTTCTGTTCCCGAAGGTCTTATAAGCACTCTTCCACAACCATCTAATTTTTCTTCTATCTTCTTTATCTCAAATATTATTTCCTCATCTTCTTCAAATATATTCTTTTTATTATTGGGGACCTTAGCATTTACAAGTACTTGAGGTAAATTTTTCATCATAGAAGCACATTCAGATAATTTCTTTCCAGTCTTTTTTACTATAGAAGCTATTTGCAGTGCTGTTACAAGTCCATCTCCTGTAGTATTATAGTCCAGCATAATTATATGCCCTGACTGTTCCCCACCTAATTTATAGCCTTGTTTTTTCATCTCTTCAAGCACATATCTGTCTCCAACTTTAGTTTTTACAGTACTCATTTTCTCCTTTTTCAATGCTATATCAAGTCCAAGATTACTCATTACAGTAACTACTACCACATTTTTATACAGTTTTCCTTCATCTTTTAAATGCTTTCCTATTATAGCCATTATAAAATCTCCATTTATGAGATTTCCATTTTCGTCAACTGCAAGACATCGATCTGCATCTCCATCAAAGGCTAGTCCTAAATCGTAGCCTTCTTTTACTACAGTTTTCATAAGTTCTTCAGGATGGGTTGAACCACATTCTCTATTTATATTTATTCCATCAGGCTCATTATTTATAACTTTCACTTCCGCTCCCAATTCCTCAAAAGCTTTCACAGAAGTTACGTAAGATGCTCCATTTGCACAATCTAAAACTACTTTTAATCCTTTTAAATCTATATCTATAGTGGATTTTGCAAATTCTATATATTCTTTCAATGCTTCTCCTGTTTCCACTATTTTTCTTCCAATTTCGGCTCCAATAGGCATAGACACATCTTTAAAATCATTTTCAATTACTTCCTGTATTCTATCTTCTAATTCATCTGAAAGTTTATATCCCTCACTGTTAAAAAATTTTATTCCATTATATTCTACAGGATTATGGGAAGCAGATATAACTACCCCTGCATCCATTCGATATTTTCTGGTCAAATAGGCAACTGCTGGAGTTGGTATTACGCCTACACAAACAGCTTCTGCTCCTACAGAAAGTATGCCCGAAACTAGAGCACTTTCCAGCATATCTCCAGATATTCTTGTATCCATTCCAACTAATATCTTTGGTTTATGTGCCTTTTCTGTAAGCACATATGCCCCTGCCCGTCCTAATTTATATGCTAGTTCTGCAGTCAACTCCTTGTTTGCAATTCCTCTTACTCCATCCGTTCCAAACATTCTCTGCATATTATTAATACCTCGCTTATTAAAAGTTAATTTTTCTATAGGTTATCACACTAAATCTAAAATCTGTGTTCGTCTCTTACATTGAAAATATTCATCTTATATTATATTACATAAAAAATCTTTCCACAACGCAATTTTTAGCAAGCTAAATTTACTTAGTGGACAGTGACAAGTGACAAGTGACAAGTTCTAAGTGACAAATAAATGAGGATTTTTTTCCGTTTTACTACAAAAAATCTTTAATTAAATTTTTGATAGCTCGTTTCGCTAAAGCGAAACATTGCTGATTTATAAATTTAAAGATTTTTGCGATAGCAAAAATCAACCTTAACTTGTCACTTGTCACTAACTTATCACTTGTCACTAAAAATGTTCCTTCGCAATATTTTTTTATTAAGTGAAAATTTTATATATGCTAAAGTTGAGTTAATTACATTTATAAAAGTGGACTGTATTTTTGTATTACACTCTCTGCAGTTTTTAATCCATCCACTGCAGCTGATATTATACCTCCTGCAAAACCTGCACCTTCTCCACAAGGATATAATCCTTCTAAAGACACACTTTCCAAATTACTATTTCTCATAATTCTTATTGGAGATGAAGTTCTACTTTCAATTGCTGTCATTACACCATCACCTTCAGAAAATCCTTTTATTTTTTTTTCAAAATCAATAAATCCTTCTTTTAATGCAGATGCAACTGCTGGCGGCAAACACTTTCTAAGATCTCTAAATTCATATCCCGGTTTGTAAGTAGGTTTCACCTCTCCCACTTTATTGGAAACTGTATCATTTAAAAAATCTTTAATTAACTGTACTGGAGCAGCATAATTCCCTCCTCCTAACTTATAAGCCAAGTTCTCATAATGTCTCTGAAATTCCATTCCTTTTAGAGGAGAATTTCCTTCAAAATCCTTTTCTCCTACAGTTACAACTACTGCAGAATTTGCATTTTCAAAATCTCTTTTATAGTAACTCATTCCATTTGTTACAATCCTATTTTCCTCTGAAGCTGCCGCAATTACTTCCCCTCCAGGGCACATGCAAAAACTGTAGACTCCCCTTCCCTCTTTACTGTTATAAGTCAGCCTATAATCTGCATCCTTTAATTTAGGATGATCTGCAAATTTTCCATATTGGTTTACATTTATCATATGCTGGGAATGTTCTACTCTAACTCCTATAGCAAATGCTTTAGGTTCTACCACAACATCTTTTTTTAATATCATTTCATAGGTATCTCTTGCACTATGTCCTATAGCTAATATTAAATTATCACAGCCTATCTGGTTTTCATTTACTACTACTGCCTTTAATCTTTTATGCTCTATTATTAAATTCTCTAATTTATTATTAAATAGTATATCTCCGCCTAATTCAATTATTCTATTTCTTATATTTTTTACGATTATTTTCAAATTATCCGTTCCTAAATGGGGCTTTCCATTATAAATAATCTCTTCTGGAGCTCCATACTTTACAAAAGTTTTTAATATAAATTGACATCTCTCATCTTTTATCCTGGTAGTTAATTTTCCGTCTGAAAATGTTCCTGCCCCACCTTCTCCAAACTGTATATTGGATTCTAAATTCAACTTTCCACTTTTCCAGAATTTATCTACCGTTTTTGTTCTATCTTCAACTTTTTGTCCCCGTTCTATTATGATTGGCCTATAACCATTTTCCGCTAGCAAGAGACCTGCAAACATACCTGCAGGTCCCATGCCAACAACTATAGGTCGATATTTCATCTTTTTTGTACCTAAAACTAATTTTTCTTTTACTATCTCTTCTTCTATATTTATATTCCTGTCTTTAATTTTTGATACAACTTTTCTTTCTGCGTCACAAGTTAATTCAACAGAATAATTAAATCTTATATTATTTTTTCTTCTAGCATCTAAGGATTCTCGAAGTATTTTAAACTCTTTAATATCCTTCTCACTTATTTTAAGTTTTCTAGCAGCTTTGTTTTTTAATTCATCTATACTTTCATCTATATCTATGCTTAAACTATTTATTCTAATTGCCATTTTGTGCCTCCGATGTTTTTTTCTTAATTTCTATGCTAACTTTTTGTGGGTCTTGTGATACTAAAGATACCGCCTGGGGCATAGATACAACTACATTTACTGTATAGGTCCCTTCCGATAGAGAGCTTGCATCCACAAAACAATTTATACTATTTTCATTTATACTATCTATATTATTAGTAGTTCCACTAAATACTGCAAATACACTGTTACTACTTAAATTTGCTGTATACCCAGTATTTAAATTTCTAACCTGTATATTCAAATTCAGTGTCTTCTGTCCACTTTTATCAGAAGAAGATGCAGCCTCATTATTTAGGTTTACTTTTAATTCTACCCTACCTGTGTTATTAACTAATTGTACCCCTTTAGGTACTACTAGCTTAACTTCTATACTACCTGAACTACCAATTTTACTTAAATCAACTGGCTCTGTATCCAAACTACTTATATTCTTTATTATATCTTCATCTCCGGACACATCTACTTTATCTGGATTACTTACTATTGAACTAACAACTAATCCATTTCCTGTATTTCCTTGAATTTTTGCATTTACAGGTACAGTCTTTACTTTTCTTATGGGTATAGTAACTTTAATGGAGGATGGACTTATTTTAACATTTTTTACAATACTTCCAAATGAATCCTGAGCCTGAAGGTTAACAGACGTATTTACATCACTTTGAGCATATTTTATATCACAGGTAGCTGCAGCATATTTTACACTATTTACTGCATCTGCTGCTCCACTTATCTCAACTTTTTCTGTATTCAATATAGGATCTAAGGCATAATATCCTTCTTTTAGTTTGCCTCCTACTCCTATTCTTACAGGCACACTTTTATTTTTTAATTCATCAAGCTGTATCTTTATCCACAAATTTTCATTGTTTACTATACTTATATTATCAGGACTTTTCTTTACTTCTACAGGTATATTATTTTGACCTTTTTTCATAACATAAGCATTTAAATCTAATTGCAGTTTAAAATCTGATGATTTTACTGAATATACATTAGAAGCATTTCCTTTTATTAGAAGAGATATAGTAGGTGACTGATCATCTATTTGTACAAGTTTTGATTGAGCAAGTGCATCTTTATTTACTATAGTAACAGGTACCACAATCTTTCTTTCCCTCATAGGATCTTCTACGTTAAATATATATAACCATAGAATAAATGACGCTATTACGCAGCATATTTTTACTAAGATTTGGTTCCTTTTATTTTTTCTTTCCACCCAATCACCTTCTCTCTCCATGTACTCTTTTTCTTAAATCTATTTTTAATTATATTTATAAGAACTTTTTTTAATCTATCCTTTGTATAATTCCTTGTAATCTTTCCATTCATGGCAAGAGAAATAGTACCAGTCTCTTCTGAAATTACTATGATAAGTGCATCAGAATTCTCTGATATTCCAATTGCAGCTCTATGTCTTGTGCCTAATTTTTTGTTTAAATCGTTATTACTAGTAAGCGGCAAAAAACACCCTGCTGAAACTATTCTATTATTTCTTATTATAGTTGCCCCATCATGCAGTGGAGTATTTACTACAAATATGTTTTCTAGAAGTGCAGATGATACCAAAGCATCCAGCTTAGTGCCTGTATTTATTATATCTCCAAGTCCGGTAACTTGTTCTATTACAATAAGTGCCCCTGTTTTGCTTTCAGATAAATTGCCTGCTGAATTTACAATTTCTGTAATAACCTTTTCCATGACCTCTTCATCTTCTAAAATATGCTTGTCATTGAAAGCTGTTCTTCCTAAATGTTCAAGTGCTCGACGAATTTCTGGTTGAAATATAATGACAATAGAAAGAACACCTATGGTCAAAGTCTTGGTAAGTATCCAGTTGAGCATAGTTAAATTAAAAAAGTTACTTATGGGTATAAGAAATATTATAAGTATAATTCCCTTTAAAAGCTGTTCAGCTCTAGTTTCTTTTATAAGCATATATCCTTTATAAAGTATATATGATACTACTAATATGTCCATAACTGATGATATACTTATATTTCTTATTGAGTTAGCTATTATTTGCAATAATTCCAACCATCTCACCACCCCCCATAAAAATATCTATTTAAATTATACACTATTTGATATTGTTTATATCACGTAATAGATTATTTTATAAAATTTTAATAAATACATTTTTATTGTATTTTATTTTTTCATATGGGTACAATATCATTAGCCTAAGTTTTACTAAAAACGCGGGGAAACCAGTAACCTTGGGGTGAATCGTATTTTACGTAGGTTATGCCTTTACCGAACCCGTCAGCTAACCCCGTTGGTAATAAGGAGAGGATTAGATTGAAAAAACTTTTTTGTTTAATACTTTTTTCTTTGCTGTTACTTATGCCTTTTTCTAAAGTAACTGCAAATAATTTTGACAGTTCCACTTCGAATTTATTTAATGGGCAGGAAGAAGTCGTGCAAGTGTTTAATTACTCTAATCAAAAGATATATATAACTCAAAATGATGTGGATTTAATGGCCAAAGTTGTTTACGCTGAAAGCAATTCAGAACCATTTGAAGGCCAGGTAGCAGTAGCTTCCGTAATACTAAACAGATTAAAATACCCTGAGTTTCCAAAGACAGTAGAAGGTGTTATAAAACAAAGGGGTGCTTTTTCCTGTGTTAGAAATGGTACTGTAAATGCATATCCAAATGAAACCAGTTACAATGCAGTTTCTCAGGCTTTAAAGGGCATAGATCCTTCAGATAAATCTACTTTCTTCTATAATCCCAAAATAGCCACATCTCAATGGATGAAAAACATAGATAAAAAAAATATGAAAACCATAGGAAATCACGTATTTTTTGGGGCTAATTAAAAACTCCCTCCTCATCTTTTAATAGATGAGGAGGGAGTTTTTAATCTACTTTTTATCAATATAAACGACAGCATTTAATGCCGCAACTTGTCCTTGACCTGCGGCTTTCATATATTGATAAGGTCTTCCCACACAATCTCCTGCTGCAAAGCAACCTTCGATATTAGTCTTCATATTCATATCTACTTTTATATGTCCATTTTCCATAATAAGTCCCGGCACCAATTTATCTGGTGCTATACTATCTTTTATAACAAACACTCCATCTGTAACTATTTCTCTGTTTTTCAAAATAACCTTCTCTACTTTATTTTCTCCAGATATCTCTATAACTTCATCCCTTACTATTTCTATATTTTCATTTAAATTTAAGCTTTCTGTATACATTGGTATATAGTATGTTTTTTTAGCAAGTTCATTTACATAGTCAGCTTCCGCTTCAGCTTCTCTACTGTACCCTATTATGGTAACAACCTTTCCTCTATAAAGAGGTGCATCACAGGTAGCACAATATCCAACTCCCTTACCTAGGAATTCTTCTTCCCCTTGTAATGCTTTTGTATATTCCATGCCAGTTGCCAATATAACTGATCTTGCTTCGTACATTTTTTGATTTACAGCAACACCAAAATACTGCCCCATAGCATATATAGTATTTATTCTTTCATAAGTTATGTTTATCCCCATACTTGCTACATGTTGTTGAAATTTACCTTTTAATTGTATTCCTGTTATACCAGGAAGCCCCAGGTAATTATCTATTTTAGGTGCTTTTATCAATTTACCACTAAGATCACTGCTTCCAAAAATAATTATATTCTTATTTCTTATTTTTGCATTAACTGCTGCTGACAACCCAGCAGGACCGCTGCCTATTATAGCAATATCATATCTAGTACTCACTCTACCACCTCCAGTTTTTATTTTCCAGTTCCATAGTTAAAATGACAAATTAACTAAGCTGTCAATTTGTCATTTTAATACATAAACAGAGTTCTTGGCATCAAACGGAGTTTTAACTCCATCTGATGGTTAGAAATCGTTATCCAGGGACGTAGCCACTCTTACTCCCACTTGGATAAGTGGGAGTATTAGAGCGGCTAGTCATCGGATAAATATAATTTAAACTATATATGTTTTTCTAAAGTATCTTTTATTACATCTTTTGGTCTGAATCCAACAAATTTATCTACCATACTTCCATCTTTAAATACCATTACAGTTGGAATACTTGCAATTTTAAATTGAGCTGCTGTAACAGGATTTTCATCTACATTTAACTTAAAGAATTTTGCTCTTCCCTTCAGCTCGTCTGAAACTTCTTCTATTACAGGAGAAAGCATTTTGCATGGTCCACACCATGAAGCCCAGAAATCCACAACTACAGGAGTAGGTTCATTTTCAATTGATTGTGAAAAATTTTGATCTTTTATTTCCTCTACCATTATTTGCCTCCTCATACCCCATAGGGGTATTACTTTAATTATATTTTATAATATATTATCTACTAGGTCAACGTTTTTAGTCTATAAATTTAGTGAAAAAATAAAAATTTTATCCATTTACCAAATTACTTATTATAGAATTATTGTAAATTGAATTAGGATATTTATCTACCAATTGTTGGGCATATTTTTTTGATTGTGCCTTATCTATATCTTTATATATAATAGCAAGTCTGTATAGTACAGTTTCTTCATAATCCCCATCAGAAAAGCTTTTATCATATTGAACATAATAATTTATAGCACTTTCTACATCTCCTGAGGAATCTAAAGCTGTGGCAAGCATATATATTATATCTTCGTAGAGATAATTTTCACTTCCAAACTCATAAGCTTTTGTCAAATAAGCTTTGGCATTATTATAATCTTTGCTATTTAAATAATTTCCCCCCAATTTGTAAAAATAGTCAGAACCTTCTTCTTCTAAGAGCTTCGAGCCTTCTGAGATAAGTACCCTTTCATTTGTACTTAATTGTTTATCTTTCCACTTTTTAATCTCTCTATATATAGAATCATAATCTTTATTCTGTATATAATTTTTAAAACTTTCTTGTGGAAAAACTTCTTTAGTAGTTTCAGTTTTTTGTTTAGTCTTATTATTTACACCTGAAGTCCTTTGTCCACTATTTTTAATAGCAGAAATTTTTACTTTTGGAGAACTTTTATTAAGCAAATTTTTATTTTTGACACCATTAAAAATTAATGCAATTAAAGCTACAGAACATATTACACTTGCTGAAATGCAAGCTATTTTCTTAAGTGGATATCTTTTCTTTACTACATTTAAATTTTGAAGCAATTTCATAGTTTTCTTAGCTTCATCATTATTTGCATCCACTTTTAGTACATTATTTAATTTTTCCAGTGCTTTTTTATATTCCCCTTTTTTTATATAGCAAAGGGCACTACAATTATTTACCTTAATATAGTTAAAGTCACTTTCAGAACATTGTTTCAATAACTCAAGTGCTTCATTTATTTTTAATTCTCTAATCAACTTTAAAGCCTCTACATATAAACTAAATCGAACATCATCTTCCTTTGAAGAGTTGAGATATTTTTCTGAAACTCCATCTCCATTAACTTGATGGTTCATTTTCCAAAGTCTTTGAGCTCCATCTAAATCACCCTTCAAATAAAATAGAAGTCCCTTAAGATTAATAGATGACCTATTTTTTATATTTAAAGATATACTCTCTTCACAAAGTTCTATTGCTTTATCTATATATCCATCATTGTATTTTTTTAGAGCCTTATTGTATATTTTTTGAGACTTATCCATTTATCGTATATACCACTTTCCCATTAGAATTTTTAACTTCCATCTTATTATTTGAATTTGTGCTAAAAGAATTTATAGTCCAATTCTCTACATGACACTTATTATATACATCATCGTCATATACATTGACTTTTAAATTCACAGTATTCCCATTTTTATCTGCAGAAATTATCTGCTGTTTTTTGCTTGGCATCTTTATCAAAATTTCGTTGTCTCCTGTATCTATATTTAGTATATAAAGATCTCCTCCTTTTGAAACAGATCCATTTGTATATCCTATAACTACCAACAAATTTTTGTCATCAGCCCATTCCAAATATTTTGGAGATAATTTATCGTTGCTTTCAATTTGAAAACTATAAACTTTTTGAGATCCTTTTATGATTATTTTTCCTGTACCTTCTTCTAAACCTTCGCTGCCTTTTCCCTCTATACAAGCATTGTAGCTGCCACTTTTATTACTTTTCCAGGAAGTATTAAAGCTAACTGTAGAATTATCATCCATTTCTTTTTTTATAAATTTTATTTCACTTGAATTTTTAATAGCAGTATAAGAAGTTTTAATTTTCTCTCTTGTTTTTTGAGTTTCTTTGTTATTATTATATGTATTGCTTGAATCCACTTTTTTACTATTAGTAGTACCGCTGCTTTGAGCGGAATTAGAGTTGTCTTTATTGCCAAAACAAGCTGTAAGTCCTAAAGTAAAAATAACCAATAATGAACACATTAAAAAGCTCAATTTCTTATTTTTCATTTGAAGTATATTCCTCCTCATATAAACAGAGTTTTTGGCTATGCAGTCTTAATATTTAATTAAATTATATCATAATAATTAGATACTAAAAACTACTGGTATGCTATTCTACCAGTAGTTTTTAGTATTACTTTTTCATTATAAGTTCTTTTGCCTTTAATATAGAGGAAGCACTCATGGAGAATTCATCTAATCCATATTCTACTAAAGTTTTAATGACATCGTTGATAGCACAAATATTATCTATTTAATTAAATTCTGAAATTGATTTGAGTCTTTTACAGGATTAAAATCTTTCTCTTCTCTAGCGATAGCCTTAATATCTGGCGACATATCTATAGCTATTTTTAAAAATTTAACTGTATTTTCAACGTCTCCCCGTCTGCCATATATACTAGCCTTTCCATAATAACTCCAAATATACTTTTCTATCTCCAAATCTTTATCATACCAATTAAGTGCATCATCGTATTTGCCATAAAGTTCATAAGCCAGGGCTTTATTGAACCTAGCGTACCCAAAATTAGGATTAATTTCAAGAGCTTTATCTATATTTTTCATACCTTCTTCATAGTTATTACTATAACATAATGCTATACCCTTTATATTATATGCCTTATAGAATTCCTTATCCTTACTTATAATTTCATCTGCTTTGGCAATAGTATCAGAATACTGCTTACTGCTAAAAAATTTTTCTGCTTCAGCATATTTTTTGTCTTCATCTTTTTCCCCATTTGCAGATTTTATAACAGAATTCTCCACTTTACTACTGCCAGAATTTTGTATAACGTTTTTATTTTTTTTATTCATATAGATGTCTTTTCCTATAAGGACTATGGAAAAGATACAAAGAACGCAAAATATTATCACTTTAGTCTTTAAAGAGAATTTCCCAAATATTTTTGAACTCATTCTTTTTCTATTTTTAAAAGCCATCTACTTCTCTCCCCCCTAAAAAACCTGATGAAGCTTATTCTTTATAATTTCTTTTCCTCTATCAGAATTTAAAAATTGCCAGGTAGACTTTGGAACAATTTTCTCTATTACATCCATTTTACCCATACGTAAAAGTTTCCTTATCTTGGAAGCACTTATATACTCTCCATTATACTTTTCTCTTTCAATTTCTACAACCTCTTACAAATATACTCTCCAAATATGCCGCTGTCTATTTCTTCATAAGCCTGTAATCTTTCATCTGCTTTTTTTATGAAATAATTGGGGAATGTGGCCTGAAATATAATATATTCCCCTCCTGGAATTATTTTAACGTTTTTTAAATCTTGTGTTCCTCTTTTCACCATAGCGTATCTATCAAGAAATGGAAAGTAAGATCTATCCTCCTCCACCAAAAATACTAAAACCTGATTACAGTTTTTAGTATTTTCCTACTCCAAACTCAAATTTATACTTTCAAGGAATAAATCGTACATAACTTCATCTATCCTTCCCTCTCTTAAAACTAAGATATAACTTTTCTAACTACATCAATTACAGTTCCATCTCTATAGGTATCTGCTGTAGGTGCACCAATAAATGCAGCATCTATATGTAAATCTCCACTTTCAATTGCCCTTGGTCTTCCGCCGTGAGTCATCATGATTGAAGGTTTCTTTGAATATCCCTTTGATATTGCTTCTGCTACTGGCCCCGATATATAATCTGCTATAATCTGAGTAACTACTCCATTTTTCATATGTTCTACCAGCGGCTCATGTATTGGAAATATACTGCTTGCTGCTACAGTTATATCCCTTATTCCTCTTTTTGCCAGGGCATATATCACATTGTTAAGTATAAAATCTCCATTTCTCAAATGGTGGTGAAATGATACAGTCATTCCATAAGTCAAATCTTCTGCTCCTAAGAGTACCTGCCTTTGCCGGTTTACTTATTTTCATAAAATGCTAACCTCCTTAAAATATGGATTATCCTGCATAATTGCAACATAATCCATATCAAATGTTTGCTACTAAAATTATATGAAACTACTTAGATTGATTTATAGAATCTAAGTAATCTTTTTGTCCTAACTCGTATAAATTATTACCCTCTGAATCTATTACTACAATTGCAGGTAAATCTTTTACTTCTAATTTTCTTATAGCTTCTGAATCCAAATCTTCATAAGCTACCACTTCTGCTTTCTTTATGGATTTTGATATAAGTGCTGCAGCCCCACCTATTGCAGCAAAATAAACAGCCTTATTCTTTTTCATGGATTCTATAACTTCTTTTGATCGAAGACCTTTTCCTATCATTCCCTTTAATCCTATATCAAGCAATCTTGGTGCAAATGGGTCCATTCTATAACTACTTGTTGGTCCAGCTGAACCTATTACATGACCTGGTTTTGCAGGGCTTGGTCCTGCATAATATATTATTATATCTTTTACATCTATAGGAAGTGATTTACCCTCATCTAATAACTGAACCAATCTCTTATGGGCAGCATCTCTAGCCGTATATATGGTTCCTGATATTAAAACACTATCCCCTGCTTTCAAAGTTTTAACCTTTTCTTCCGTTAACGGAGTAGTTATCTTTTTTTCCATATGCCTGCCGCTTAAATAAAACGGCTTTTCAACTCCTCTCTTAATTTCAACTTAAAATTTAATATTATAATTCTATTTCCTTATGTCTTGTAACATGGCAATTTATATTTACAGCTACAGGTAATCCTGCTATATGTGTAGGATAAGTCTCTATGTTTACTGCAAGAGCTGTAGTTTTTCCCCCTAGTCCCTGTGGTCCTATACCAAGAGAATTTATTTTGTCTAAAAGTTCATTTTCTAAATCTTCATAAAATTTATTTTTATTTCTCTCAGATAATGGTCTTACAAGAGCCTTCTTTGCAAGATTTGCAGCCCTATCAAAAGTTCCACCTATTCCAACTCCCACGACTATAGGAGGACATGGATTTGGTCCTGCATCTTTTACTACCTTTATTATAAAGTTCTTAACTCCTTCAAGACCATCTGCTGGTTTAAGCATTTTTATCTGACTCATATTTTCTGAACCAAATCCTTTAGGAGCGACTTTTATATTTAATTTATCCCCTGGAACTATTTCATAGTATATTACTGCAGGAGTATTATCTTTAGTATTAACTCTATTTATAGGGTCAGCTACTACAGATTTTCTCAAATATCCTTCTACATATCCTTGTTTTACCCCTTCGTTTATTGCATCTTCCAAACTTCCCCCTACTACATGAACATCTTGTCCAATTGTTACAAATACACAGGCCATTCCCGTATCCTGACACATAGGCATATGTTCATTTTTAGATATATCTATATTTTCAAGTATTTTTTTTAAAATACCTTTTGCAGTAGGCCAATTTTCGTTGTCTTCGCATTCTTTTATTTTCTTTTTAACATCCTCCGAAAGATAATAATTAGCATCTATACAGAGATTTCTAACAGATTTTGTTATAGTGGACACATCTACTTCTTTCATAATTTAACACCATTCTCCTTAATTTATATTTTTGTATATAACAAGTTCATTATATTATGAAAAGGCAGTTTAAAAAACTGCCTTTTTTTATGTATTTTTTATTTTCTTCTATTTATTAATGCAACTACTCTATTCATCTCATTATTAACTATCATATATCCTTCATCTACACCCTTTATTGTCATATTTGACTTTAACTATTTTGATTAAGTTCAACTATCTTTGACTTTAAGTCCTTAATCGAACTATCATCAAGATTATATAAAAACCTCATTATATGCTTATTATCTACATTACATGCCTGTACATCTTTATATCTTCCTGGTGAAACTATCAATATATCTGCATTATTTATAACTCTTTCAAGTTCCTGATCATTAAAACTATTGGTAAACTGAATATCAATATCTCCCAGTCCTGACTTTTCAAGTGCTCCTCTTGCTTTAAACATAAATTCATTAGAAATACATACAAAAGCAAATTTAGTACCTTTAGGATATCTTGCAATTTTAACTATTGTTGCTAAATCTACATTTATTGCTACACCTATTACATCTTTGTGCAATCCTTGTGTTAGCTTAATTACCTCATTTACATGGTTGAAAGTTGCTATTATAACTTGACTTTTTTCTATAATTTGCCTAGTTTGGTCACTTATATTTCTTATATCATCAAGAGTAAAAGGTACTATATTCATATCAGTGCTTTCCATAAGCTGCTTACTAAACATTCTAGACTGCTCAATATTACACTCTACATATATTGCACTAATTTTACTCATAAGCTCTTTCTTTTCTCTTATCCTTTGGGTAGCAATTTCCAAAAACACATCTGGAGCTATGCCTGCTTCAATAGCCTCTTCAAATGCAAGATCTATGAATTTTATTATCTTTTCCTTTGTATTTTGAACTTTCCATGGATTTGCTTCTTCTGCTACAAAAGTTCCCCTTCCTTGGTAAGATTTCAAAACACCTTCTTGTTCTAATTGATTATAAGCTGTACTCACAGTATTTCTGCTTACTTTAAGCGTTTCAGATAATTCCCTTTCTGTAGGCATCTTCCCTCCTACCTTAATGAGGTTACCTTTAACTAAATCCTGTATTTGGTTTTTTACTTGTAAATATAATGGTACTCCACTATGTTTATTTATTTTAATATTTATGGTAATCACCTCAAATTATTGGATTAATGGATTAATCCATTTCTTTACCTAAAGAGTAGCATAGTGCAAGATGAAAATCAATAGCTTTTTGTTAGCTTTCAATTTTCAGAAAATTATTATGACAATATTTTGAGGATATATTTTTAGAATATTAGAAACTAAATAACTTCTCTTCTCAATTAATACAAATTCAAGGATGGATTTCATTAATTAGTCAAATTTTATTTAACATTAAACTTAACTTCTAAATTTTAGATATGATTCCTAATATAAAAGATTTGAATAGTTTTCCTTTATCCAATTATCATTCTTTTTAGTTACATTTTTATTAACGCCAAATATATAATAATCAAAACTACCTCTAGTACACAAAAAATAAAGTAGATTTTAACTTTGCATCAAAAATCTACTTTATTTTATTTAGGCATTTTCAAAGAAATAACCCAGTCAGTATGCTAGTCTATTTTTTATCATACTGCGTCCGTATAATCCCTTAGATAGGATTCACTATCTGCGGAAGCTGTCTCCTGCCTGATAAAAATATCCATCGCATCTTTGACTTGTTATTTTCTTTCAAATGCCTTATCCTTAATTAGAAAAATAATATTCTTTTACTGATCTAGCTATAGAATCCGCTATTTTGCTCTGGTATTCATCCGTAATCAATTTACTTTTTTCCTGGTCATTAGATAGGAATCCACATTCTACAAGCACAGAAGGTCTAGTATCCTCACATCTAAGTACCTTGTAACTGCTTTTTGCAGCCTTTTCTTTTCTATTATTATTCTTGTCGAGATCATTTACAAAATTTTTTTGGAGGATATGAGATAGCTTTTGACTCTCCTCATTTTTAGAATACCACACCTGTGCTCCAGAATATTTACTCTGAGGAAACATATTTAAGTGTATGCTTATAAACATATCACAATTTGTATTTTTCTTCAATTTGCATCTATTATTTAGATCTTCAACTTTCTTTTTTCTTATTCTCCCATCATTTGTATACAATCCTTCATCTTTTTCTCTAGTCATAACCACTTTAAATTTTTCTTTTAGTAAGTTGTCTTTAAGTTTATTACTTATTTTTAAATTTATTTCCTTTTCCATTATTCCATCTTTTGATATTGCTCCACTGTCTATTCCTCCATGCCCAGGATCTATAAGTATAGTAATATTTTCTTTAGCAACATTCCCACTGCCTAATACCAGAGATGGATATATAATATTCATACTAAATATTATCAATATCAGCAATATAGCTTTTGTTTTTTTTATACTCAATATACACCAACTCCTTATAGTTATTTAAAGACTTAATATATATTTACCCAAAATCCAAAAAGTTATTAAATTATTTTCAATATAAAAAATAGCTTATACATACACAAATTCTGTATGTATAAGCTATCTTGGATTCTAATATTATCTCTTTGAAAACTGTGGAGCTCTTCTTGCCTTTTTAAGACCATATTTCTTTCTTTCCTTCATTCTTGGATCTCTTGTTAAGAAACCAACTTTTTTAAGTTCCGGTCTTAAATTTTCATCTGATTTTAAGAGAGCTCTTGATATTCCATGTCTTATAGCTCCAGCCTGACCAGTAAATCCTCCTCCATGAACATTTACAAGTACATCAAACTTTCCCTTAGTTGAAGTCAATTCCAATGGTTGGTTAACTATAACCTTTAAAGTATCCAATCCAAAGTAATCATCCATATCTCTCTTATTTATAGTTACTTTACCTTCTCCAGGTACAAGTCTAACTCTTGCTATTGACTTTTTTCTTCTTCCTGTTCCAAAATACTGAACCTTAGCCATTTTTTATCCTCCTTCCAGCTCTAACCTAATATTTTAATTCTAATACTTCTGGCTTTTGAGCTTCATGATTGTGCTCAGCACCTCTGTATACTTTCAACTTTTTAAACATTTGTCTGCCTAATGGTCCATTTGGAAGCATTCTTCTTACAGCTTCCTGAAATACAAATTCTGGCTTCTTTGCTAAAGCTTCTCTATATGGAGTTTCCTTCAATCCACCTGGATATAAGGAGTGATGTCTCAACATCTTTTGATCTAATTTTTTACCAGTTAAGACTACTTTTTCAGCATTTATTATTATTACAAAATCCCCTGTATCAACATGTGGTGTAAATATAGGCTTATTTTTACCTCTTAATATTGAAGCAACTTGACTTGCTACTCTTCCAAGAGGTTTTCCTGCAGCATCAACAACATACCATTTTCTTTCAACTTGTTCAGGTTTTGCTATATATGATTTCATTGCTTTCCCGTTACACAATTAACGGTTTTCAACTCCTCTCTCATTCTAGTTTCTTTTAATCTCTAAAAAGAGATTTTTAAATTTTCATAAACGATTCTCTATATAAAGACCCGGGGCTGGTGGATCCTTTATATCCAAAATACAAACAACTTATATTATAATACAATGTGCCTGGCGTGTCAATCTAGTAAAATATTTTTTCCAAACAAAGACCTAATGCTGGTACAGGCTTTCCCGCTTTTGACCTATCCTTAGATTCTAAAATGTCCTTTACATATTCTGGTGTAAACCTTCCTACCCCTACTTCCAATAAAGTGCCTACTATTATTCTTACCATATTGTACAAGAACCCATCTCCAACTATACTAAACTTAATCAGATTATCTTCTTGTACAATAGTTAACTCTTTTACTGTTCTAACAGAAGACTTAGCAGAACTACCCTTTTTTTTAAAAGCAGAAAAGTCATAAGTACCTATAAAATATTTACATGCGCTTTTCATTTTAACAATGTCCAATTTTCTTCTAAAATAATAAACATATTGCCTTCCAATAGCAGGCCTATTATTTCCCGTTGCTATTGTATAAACATATTTTTTACCTAAGCTGTGAAACCTAGAATGAAAACTATTATCCACTTCTCTGGCATTTAATACAACTATATCTTTAGGTAATACTCCATTTAGGGCTATTTTAAAATTAGGACTTGGCATTTTACTATTAGTAAAAAAGTTGCACACAAACCCTCTCGCATGAACTCCTGCATCAGTTCTGCTTGCACCTATAACTTCAGAAAAGTTCCCTGTAATTTTTTTAATAGCTTCTTCTAATCTTTGCTGAATTGTCATAGCATTATTCTGTCTCTGCCATCCGGAATAATTTGTACCATCATATTCTATTATAAGCATTACATTTTTCATTAATGCCACCACATTCTACTTAATATGGACACACACACCAATGCAAAAGTACATACTGATGCCACAAAGTCCTTATTAGTTAACTTAAGCTGTTTCATTCTAGTCCTGCCTTCTCCACCTGTATAACATCTAGCTTCCATTGCCATTGCTAGTTCATCTGCACGCCTAAAAGAACTTATAAAAAGTGGAACTAGGATTGGGATAAGATTCTTAGCTCTTTGAATTATGTTTCCAGATTGAAAATCTGCTCCTCTTGCCATTTGAGCTTTCATTATTTTATCTGTTTCATCCATTAAGGTTGGTATAAATCTAAGTGCTATAGTCATCATCATAGCCAATTCATGAGCAGGTACCCCTATTTTTTTCATTGGGCTTAAAAGTTTTTCTATTGCATCTGTGAGTTCAATAGGAGATGTAGTTAACGTTAGTAGTGAGGTCCCTATAATTAAAAATACAAGTCTCACTGCCATAAATCCAGCCATAACTAATCCTTCTTTATACACAACTAAAAACTTCCACTTAAATAAAGGCGGATTAGTTCCAGTTGTCATAAATATATTCAGCACTGCAGTTATAACAACTAATATGAATATTGGCTTAAGTCCTTTATATATATATGAAAACTGTATCTTAGATATAAGTATTGAAATTATAGTGAATAATACTATAAATATATAACCTTTAAAGCTGTTTACTATAAATAAATCTACAATATATATTAAAGATATCAATATTTTAACTCTTGGATCCAACTTATGAACAAAAGAATTTCCAGGTACATATTGACCTATTGTAATATCTTTAATCATTTTATTAGCTCTCCTAACTTTTACTTAATATTTTGAGTATTTCTTCTTTTGCCTGTTTTACTGTAAATACGTCTTTTGATATATTTATACCCTTTTCCCTAAGCTTTTTTATCATATATGTTACCTGAGGTACTGCAAGTCCTACACTTTCTAAAGTATCAACTTCATTAAAAACTTTTTCAGGAGGACCGTCAAGTATACATTTTCCCTGGTGCATTACAATTATTCTGCTAGCCAGCTTAGCTACATCTTCCATGCTGTGGGATACAAATATTATAGTCATATTGTATTCCCTATGTAAGTTTTTTATTTCTGAAAAAATATCATCTCTTCCCTTTGGATCAAGACCTGCTGTTGGTTCATCTAATATGAGAACTTTAGGTTCCATAGCAACTACTCCTGCTATAGCAACTCTCCTCTTTTGTCCTCCGCTTACTTCAAAAGGAGATTTATCCTTATACTCTTCATATTTTAATCCCACCATATTCATGGCTCTCTTCACCCTTTTATTTATATCATCATCACTCAACCCTAAATTTTTAGGACCAAAGGCAATGTCTTTTTCTATAGTTTCCTCAAATAACTGATATTCAGGATACTGAAATACAAGTCCCACTTTTTTCCTTATAAAATTCAAATTTATTTTTTTATCAGTAATGTCTACTCCATCTACTATTATCTTGCCTGAACTTGGTTTTAAGAGTCCATTTATATGTTGAATAAGTGTTGATTTTCCTGAACCCGTGTGTCCTATCAAAGCAACAAATTCTCCATCTTCTATTTCAATATTTATGTCATCTAGTGCTTTTTTTTCAAAAGGCGAACCTTTCATATATATATGAGTTAAATTTTCTATTTTAATCGACATAATTCACTCACCATCTCATCTATAGTTAATATATCTGGTTTAATATCCACACCACTATTTCTAAGTTCATAGGCTAATTCTGTCATTTGAGGTACATCAAGTCCTATTTTTTTCATCTTAGATACTTGACTAAATATGTTTCTGGGGGATCCTTCCATTTTAATTTTACCTTCATCTACAACAATTATTCTATCTGCTTCTACCGCTTCTTCCATGTAATGTGTAATTAGAATTACTGTCATATTGTATTTGCTGTTTATCTCTTTTATTGTGCTCATCACTTCACGCCTGCCAGACGGATCAAGCATTGCAGTTGATTCATCAAATATTATACAATCTGGTCTCATAGCAAGTACTCCTGCTATAGCTACCCTTTGTTTTTGTCCACCTGAAAGTAAATGAGGTGCATGTCTCCTATATTCATACATATTTACTCTTTTTAAACACTCATCAACCCTTGCTCTTATTTCCTTTGGTGGAACTCCTAGATTTTCTGGTCCAAAAGCAACATCTTCTTCTACTATAGTAGCAACTATTTGATTATCTGGGTTTTGGAAAACCATTCCTGCTTTATTTCTTATATTCCAGGTATTTTTTTCATCCGAAGTATCTAAATTTTCTACATACACTTTTCCACCAGTTGGAACTAAAATAGCATTTATATGTTTAGCTATAGTAGATTTTCCAGATCCATTTCTTCCAAGCACTACAAGGAATTCTCCTTTTTTTACCTGGAAATTTACATGATCTACAGCCAATTTTGCATTATCATTATACTTATAACTTACATTCTCACATACTATTATGTTTTCTTCCATAAAAACACCTCACTAACTTGATGAGCAACAAAATTCAAACAGTATCTTATAGAAAAACAGGGATTAAGCTAGTCTTTACTTAATCCCTTTAATTTTATACTAACTCCAGTATAACTAATTCGGCTCCATCGCCTCTTCTTGGACCTATTTTATACATTCTAGTATATCCGCCATTTCTTTCAGCATATTTAGGAGCTATATCTGTAAATAAATTTTTTACAACTTCTTCTTCAGTTACAAAAGAAAGCACCTGCCTTCTAGCATGAAGGTCTCCTCTTTTTGCAAGAGTAATCATCTTTTCTGCTAAATTTCTCGTTTCCTTTGCTCTAGTTCCAGTTGTCTGTATTTTACCATGCTTTAAAAAACTAGTAACAAGGTTTCTAAGCATTGCTCTTCTTTGGTCAGATGGACGTCCTAATTTACGATACTGTGCCATTTATATCCCTCCTTACTGTAGTAATACGTTTATCCGTTCATTATTTTAACAAATTTTAGTCTTCACTTTGCTTTAACGATAATCCTAATGCATCAAGTTTTTGCTCAACTTCTTCTAAGGATTTTTTACCTAAATTCCTTACCTTCATCATATCATCCATTGTTCTTTCCGTTAATTCTTGAACTGTATTTATTCCAGCCCTCTTTAGACAATTATAACTTCTCACTGAAAGGTCTAATTCTTCTATTGTCATCTCAAGAACTTTTTCCTTTTTATCCTCTTCCTTTTCAACCATTATTTCTACATTATTAGCATGATCAGTAAGAGTCATAAATAGTTTGAAATGTTCTATGAGAATTTTAGCTGATAAACTTACAGCTTCATCTGGTAATATAGTTCCATTAGTCCATACTTCTAATGATAATTTATCATAATCAGTTATTTGACCAACTCTTGTATTCTCTACATCAAAATTAACTCTTTTAATAGGAGTGTATATTGAATCTACAGGAATAGTACCTATTGGCATGTCTTCAGACTTATTTTTTCTTTGAGAAACATATCCTCTTCCTCCGTTGACAGCAATCTCCATATAGAGTTTACCATCATCATCTAAGGTAGCTATATGTAAGTCTTTATTAACTATTTCAACATCACCATCTGTTTTTATATCTCCTGCAACAACTTCTCCTGGTCCTTGTGCATCTATATATATAGTTTTAGAACCTTCTCCATTCATCTTTAAAGCTAATTCTTTTATATTTAGAATTAGCTCTGCAACATCTTCTTTTACTCCACGAATAGTTGAAAATTCATGAAGTACACCATCTATTTTTATATGATTAGCAGCAACTCCTGGAAGGGAAGAAAGAAGAATCCTTCTAAGTGCATTACCAAGAGTAATACCATAGCCTCTTTCAAGGGGCTCCACTACAAACTTTCCATAGTTACCATCTTCACTGGTTTCAACACATTCTATTTTGGGTTTTTCTATTTCTAACATGAATATAACCCTCCTTCTATTTATCTAATAATGTATTCTGAGGGCAACTGATTCTATATTAACTACTTGCTGTATAACTCTACGATTAATGTTTCATTAACAGGAACATCTATATCCTCTCTCGTTGGTTGTCTAAGAACTTTTGCTTGGAAATTTTCTACATTTCCTTCTAACCAGGCTGGTAAAGTTTTTGGGTTTTCTGCAAAAGTTTTAAATTTCTCTGATGTTTTGCTTTTATCACTTACAGTTATACTATCATTAATTGATACCCCAAAAGAAGGTATATCCACTTTTCTGCCATTAACTAAAAAATGGCCATGAGTTACCAATTGTCTAGCTTCTGATCTTGACTGTCCATATCCTAATCTATAAACTACATTATCAAGTCTTGTTTCAAGTAAAACTAATAAATTTTCACCTGTTATTCCTTTTTTCCTCTCAGCTGTTTCATAGTATTTTCTAAATTGTCCTTCTAATAGTCCATATATTCTCTTAGCTTTTTGCTTTTCTCTCAATTGTAAACCATAGTTTGATATTTTTTTTCTTCTTTGACCATGTTGTCCTGGTGCATATCCTCTTCTTGAAAATGCACATTTATCTGTATAACATCTATCCCCTTTAAGGAATAATTTTAAGCCTTCTCTTCTGCAAAGTCTGCATACTGATCCAGTATATCTTGCCATTAAAACTTACACCTCCCGTTACTAAACTCTTCTTCTTTTTGGTGGCCTGCATCCATTATGTGGTATTGGAGTAACATCTTTGATTAATGTAACTTCAAGTCCTGCTGCCTGTAATGATCTTATTGCGGCTTCTCTACCCGCACCAGGTCCCTTAACATATACTTCAATGCTTTTTAATCCATGTTGCATAGCTGCTTTAGCTGATGTTTCAGCTGCCATTTGAGCGGCAAATGGCGTACTCTTTCTGGAACCTCTAAATCCTAAACCACCTGCACTAGCCCAGGATAAAGTATTTCCCACAGCATCTGTAATTGTAACTATAGAATTATTAAAAGTTGATCTTATGTGTGCACAACCATGTTCAACATTTTTTCTTTCTTTTTTTCTTCTAGTTGTCTTTTTAACTTTTCCAGCTGCCATCTTCTTACCTCCTTATACTATTTTGCTATCTTCTTTTTAGCTGCTACAATCTTTTTAGGTCCTTTTCTTGTTCTTGCATTTGTCTTTGTTTTCTGTCCTCTAACTGGCAGACCTTTTCTATGTCTTATTCCTCTATATGAACCTATCTCTATTAATCTTTTTATATTAAGAGCAACCTCTCTTCTTAGGTCACCCTCAATTGTTTCATTCTTTACATAATTTCTCAAAGAGTTAACTTCTTCTTCTGTTAGATCTTTAACTCTAGTGTCTGGATTTACCCCAGCTTCCTTTAGAATTTTTTGAGAAGTTGGTAACCCTATGCCATATATATAAGTTAGACCTATTTCAACTCTTTTTTCCTTTGGTAGGTCAATACCTGCTATTCTTGCCATTAAAATTTACACCTCCTAAAATCTGATTGGTAAGGATTAATTTATTTTATTTATATTATATTAAGCTTTAAAGCCAACAAAATAAATAACTTTATTTTGCTGCAGCCGCACCTTAAAACATTATTAACTCACAAATTATATGCTAAATATAATTATATACTAAATATTAATAATATGTTTTACTAATATCTACTTCTTTGTTAGTTTAGCCTTGTTTTTGTTTGTGCTTAGGATTTTCACAGATAACCATTACTCTTCCTTTTCTCTTTATGATCTTACACTTTTCGCACATAGGCTTAACTGATGGCCTTACTTTCATAACTAACCCTCCTTATTACTTGGCTCTCCAAGTTATTCTCCCACGAGTTAAATCGTAAGGAGAAAGCTCTACTGTAACTTTATCACCTGGTAATATTCTTATAAAATTCATTCTTAATTTACCAGATATATGTGCTAATATTTTATGTCCGCTTTCTAATTCTACCTGAAACATAGCATTTGGTAAAGCTTCTAAAACAGTACCCTGAATTTCAATAACATCATCTTTTGACATAAGGTATAATCAAACCTCCTTGTTATTGCTGACTGCAAAAATTTGTTTAGCACCGAGTTTATAATCACTTTAAATGTATCAGTAAATTATGCTTCATATACTTACAGCCTATATTAACCCATAATACTAACACTTTAAATTAAAGTCAATATTTCCGGAGTATTTTTAAAAACGCTATCATATCCTATTATGTACTCCTCTGAAATTCTATCCAATTATTCATTAGTTATTCTAGATTTTACTGTATCATCAGCTTTTGCTTGGTTTTCAACTTATAGGTTCTAGCATATCTATCTCTATTTATCTTAAATTATTTGCAAATAGATTTCAAACTTTCTTTTACTCTTTGAAAAACCTCATTTATTTCTCCAGTTCCGTCTACTATAGAAAGTATTTTCTGTTTTTTATAGTAGCCAATAAGAGGTTGAGTTTGCTTATCATATACATCTAACCTATCTTTAACAGTTGACTCGGTGTCATCTTTTCTTTGAATAACATCACTATGACACACATCGCACTTGCCTTTAACTTTAGTAGGATTAAATTTTATATGATAACTTGCTCCGCAAGATGAACAAACTCTTCTACCTGTCATTCTTTCAAGAATTAATTCTTTATGAACATCTATAAGGAGAACTGTATCTATCTTTTGCCCTTTATCATTTAAAAATAAGTCTAGAGCTTCAGCTTGATTTACGGTTCTAGGAAATCCATCTAATAAAAATCCTTCTTTGCAATCATCCTTGCCTAATCTATCTTTAACTATATTTATAGTAACCTCATCTGGTACTAATTGTCCGTTATCTAAGTACTTTTTTGCCTCAATTCCAAGTGGAGTCTTCTCTGAAATATTCTTTCTAAAAATATCTCCAGTGGATATATGAGGTATAGAATATTCTTCACTAATAAATTTAGCTTGAGTCCCTTTTCCAGCTCCTGGAGGACCTAATAAAATTATTTTCAACAGCACCATCTCCAAAATATTTTATCAATTCAAAAATCCATGATAATGACGCATTACTAGTTGTGATTCTAATTGTCTTATAGTTTCAATAGCTACATTTACTATAATAAGCAATCCTGTTCCACCAAAATATATGCCTTTAAAGCTAGTATAAGTATCTGCCATTATAGGAGATATTGCTACTATTCCTGCAAAAGCTCCTCCTAATACTGACACTCTGGCTAAAACTCTTTCAATAAATACAGCCGTAGGTTCTCCCGGTCTTATTCCCGGTATAAATCCTGAAGACTTATTCATATTTTCAGCCATCTCTTCTGGTTTCATAGTAACTTCAGTATAAAACCATGTGAAAAAAATTGTAAGCAAGAAATAAAGTACTAAATACTGCCAGTTACTTTCTTTAAATGGACTATACACACTTGTTGCTATAAACTTGTTAAATGCCGAATCAGGCCAAAATAACCCTATAGTCATTGGAAATTGCATAACTGATATAGCAAATATGATTCCAATAACAGCTGATCCATTTACATTAATTGGGATATTAGTAGACTGACCTTTGTACATCCTACCTGCATTTGTTTTTCCTGCATACTGTATAGGAATTCTTCTCTCAGATAAACTTGTAATTACAACTCCTATAAATAACAATAATATAACTACTGTAAGTCCTAGTATTTCTACAAAGTTAACCGTTTCAACTTGTTGCATTTTGAAAATTCCAGCTGCTGCAGAGGGAAATCTCGAAATAATGTTTATAAATATTATAAGAGATATTCCATTTCCAATACCATGTTCAGTAATCTTATCACCAAGCCACATAAGAAAAGTTGACGCTGTAGTTACAGTAAATATTATCATAAATATACTGAATTTATCTGATGGGTTTACAAGTGCACCCGCTTTATTTATTGTAACATATATAGTTATTCCTGAGATTACACCTAGTGGTATTGAAGCATATCTAGTATATTCCTGTATCTTCTTTCTACCTTCTTCCCCTTCTTTAGATAATTGCTCTAAACGAGGTACAGCAACTGTAAGAAGCTGGAATATGATGGAGGAATTGATAAATGGGAGAACTCCCATAGCAAATATACTAAATTTGCTAAACGCTCCTCCTGCTAGAAGATCATAAAAGCCAAACAACGAGCCATTGCTAGTTAAACTACTTAACTTTGTAGTATCAACTCCTGGAACAGAAATAAAATTTCCCATTCTATAAATTATTACTATAAATAAAGTAAATAGCAATCTTTTCCTTAGTTCAGGAACTTTCCAAGCATTACGCAAGGTTGATAGCACTTTATATCACCTCTACTTTTCCTCCAGCTGCCTCTATCTTTTCCACTGCAGTTTTAGTAAATTTAGCTGCTTTTACTGTAAGTTTCTTTTGCAATTCTCCATTTCCAAGTATTTTTAAACCATCTTTAGACTTTTTAATTACCTTTTTCTCTAAAAGTAATTCTGGAGTAATTTCCACTCCATCTTCAAACGCATTTAGTCTTTCAACATTTAATTCATAGTATTGTTTTGCAAATATATTAGTGAAGCCTCTCTTAGGAAGTCTTCTATACAAGGGCATCTGTCCGCCTTCAAATCCTATTCTTACTCCACCACCAGATCTAGCTTTTTGTCCTTTTTCACCTTTTCCGGCATTTCTTCCAAAACCAGAACCAGTACCTCTTCCAATTCTTTTACGTGATTTTCTTGATCCTTCTGCTGGTTTTAATTCATGAAGTTTCATTTGTACTTACACCTCCTCCGTATTACGCTTCTTCTACCTTTAAAAGATAGCTAACTTTTTGGATCATTCCTCTTATTTGAGGAGTATCATCATGCTCTACAATTTTTCCTATTTTTCTTAATCCAAGAGCATTTACAGTAGCTATATGATCTTTTTTTCTTCCTATTAAACTCTTTTCTAGAGTTATTTTAAGTTTAGCCAAGGTCGTTCCCTCCTAACCTAAAATCTCTTCGACAGTTTTTCCTCTTAGACTAGCTATATGTTCTGCTGTCTTTAATTTTGATAAACCGTCAATAGTAGCATTTACCATGTTTCTTGGATTATTAGAGCCAACTGATTTTGCTCTAACATCCTTTAATCCTGCAAGTTCAAGAACTGCTCTAGAAGGCCCACCAGCTATAATTCCAGTACCTTCAGGAGCTGTCATTATAAGTACCCTTCCTGTTCCAAATTGACCAATTATGTTATGAGGTACTGTTGTACCTATAATTGGAACTTGAATTAACTTCTTCTTAGCATCTTCTATTCCCTTTCTGATTGCTTCAGGTATTTCTATAGATTTTCCAGTTCCTACACCTACGTGGCCATCTTCATCTCCCACTACAACTAGGGCACTAAATCTAAAATTTCTACCACCTTTAACAACCTTAGCAACTCTATTTATGAATACAACCTTCTCTTTAAGATTTAAAGCGCTAGGATCGATTCTCATTTATTTCCCTCCTTATTAGAATTCTAAGCCAGCTTCTCTTGCACCTTCAGCAAGATTCTGTACTCTTCCATGATATATATATCCGCCTCTATCAAAAATTACTTCTTTAATTCCTTTTTCAATAGCTCTCTTAGCTATAGTCTGACCAACAACTTTTGCTGCTTCTTTATTACTTCCAACTCCTTGAAAATCTTTATCCACACTTGAAGCAGAAACTAGAGTTGTTCCCTTTACGTCATCTATTATTTGGGCATATATATTTTTTTCACTTCTATATACCGCAAGTCTTGGTCTTTCATTTGTTCCAGAAATTTTTCTACGAACTCTAAGATGACGCTTTGATCTTAATTTTTTCTTATCATCTTTTTTAAACATAAGGCTCACTCCTTTCTACTACTTCTTACCCGTTTTTCCTTCTTTACGTCTTATAACTTCACCTTCATATTTAATTCCTTTTCCTTTATAAGGTTCAGGCTTTCTCCAATTTCTTATGCCTGCTGCAACATCGCCTACTAATTCTTTGTCGATACCTTTTACTACAACTTTTGTAGGTGCAGGTGTTTCAAAAGATATTCCTTCAACTGCCTCTACTTCAATTGGATGTGAAAATCCTAAGTTTAAAACCAACTTTTTTCCTTGTAATTGAGCCCTGTAACCAACACCTACTAATTCTAATATCTTTGAATATCCTTCATTTACACCAATAACCATATTATTTATCAGTGATCTAGTCAATCCATGAAGAGCTCTAGATTGTTTTTCATCATTGTTTCTTTTAACTACTATTGAATTATCCTCAACAGCAATATTCATATCTTTTCTCATAGCCTTCACAAGTTGGCCTTTAGGTCCTTTTACCGTAACAACGTTGTCTGGTGTTACTGTAATGGTGACACCACTTGGAATAGCTACTGGAAGCTTTCCTATTCTTGACATCATTACACCTCCTGTATTCCTAATAGGTTCATAATAAATATCATTTACTACTTATCTTAGTTTATATTTCAAACTACCATATGTAGCAAAGTACTTCTCCACCTACTCCTAATTTTCTTGCATCTCTATCTGCAACAATTCCTTTAGAAGTTGATATTACTGCAACTCCAAGTCCATTTAAAACTTTAGGAATTTCTTCTTTTCTACAATAAACTCTTAATCCAGGTTTAGATATTCTCTTGAGTCCTGTTATAACCCTTTCTTTATCTTTACCATACTTCATTGAAAGTCTTATCATGTTTACAGAACCATCTTTATATTCCTCTACATTTTTTATATATCCTTCTTGAAGCATTATATTTAATACTGCCTTCTTAATAGTTGAAGAAGGTACTTCTACTATTTCATGTCTAACAATATTTGCGTTTCTTATACGAGTAAGCAAATCTGCTATAGGATCAGTCATTACCATTTATTGTGCCTCCTTTCATCAATAACTAACAATTTACCAACTTGCTTTTCTACAGCCAGGTATTTCACCTTTATATGCAAGTTCTCTAAAACATATACGACATATACCATATTTTTTTAATACAGCATGAGGTCTCCCACATATCCTACATCTTGTGTAAGCCCTTGTTGGATATTTAGGTTCCTTTTTCCACTTTTCTATTAAAGCTTTACGTGCCACGTTTTTCCCTCCTTATTTTTGAGTAAATGGCATTCCAAGAAGTTTAAGTAACTCTTTTGATTCTTCGTCAGTATTTGCAGTAGTAACAAAGATAACATCCATACCTCTAACTTTGTCTATCTTATCATATTCTATTTCAGGGAATATTAATTGCTCTTTAATTCCTATGGAATAATTCCCCCTACCATCAAAAGATTTATCTGAAACTCCTGAGAAATCTCTGACTCTTGGTAGTGCAATATTAAGTAATTTATCTGCAAATTCATACATATATTGTTTTCTTAAAGTAACTTTACATCCTATAGCCATATTTTCTCTTATTTTAAAGTTTGCTATAGATTTTTTTGCTCTAGTTAAAACTGGTTTTTGTCCTGTAATTAAAGTTAAGTCACTAACTGCTGATTCTAAAACCTTTGGATTGTCCTTAGCTTCTCCTACACCCATATTTATAACTATCTTATCAAGTTTTGGTGCCTGCATTATGTTCTTATATTTAAACTTATCCATTAAAGCAGGAATAACTTCCTTTTCATATTTCTCCTGTAACCTTGAACTCATATTTTTGCCCTCCTTTCAAAGATTAAAATGTTTCTCCGCACTTTTTACATACTCTTACTTTTGTTCCATCATCTAATATCTTGTGACTTATTCTAGTTACATTTTTGCATTTGTCACAATATAACATTACTTTTGAACTATATATAGGAGCTTCTTTTTTAATTATGCCACCTTGCATATTTTGTCTATTTGGTTTCTGATGTTTTGAAACTACATTAACATCTTTAACAATGACTTTACCTGTTTTAGGCATAGCTTTTAAAACTTCTCCTATTTTTCCTTTATCTTTACCAGATATAACCATGACTGTATCCTTTTTTCTAACATGTATCTTTGCCATTATAGCCACCTCCTTATCTTATAGAACTTCAGGCGCTAGTGATAATATTTTTGTATAATCTTTATCTCTTAGCTCTCTCGCAACTGGTCCGAAGATACGAGTTCCCTTTGGTTGCTTATCATCTTTTATTATAACAGCAGCATTTTCATCAAATTTTATATATGAACCATCTGCTCTTCTAAGCCCTCTTACAGACCTGACGATAACAGCCTTTACAACTTCTCCTTTTTTAACAACACCGCCTGGTGTTGCACTTTTAACGCTAGCAACTATTATATCACCAATGTTTCCCCATTTTCTCTTGGATCCACCTAAAACTCTTATACACATAATTTCCTTAGCACCGGAATTATCTGCAACTTTCAATAATGTCTGTTGCTGAATCATTGAAAATAACCTCCTTTCAGCTATTATACTATTTAGCCTTTTCTACTATTTCTACAAGTCTCCATCTCTTGTCTTTTGATAAAGGTCTTGTTTCCATTATTAATACTCTATCATTATTCCTTGCTTCATTGTTTTCATCATGCGCTTTAAATTTAGTAGTTCTATTAACTGTTTTTCCGTACAGTGGATGACGTACTTTAGTCTCAACCGCAACTACTATAGTTTTATCCATTTTATCTGAGATAACTCTCCCTGTTCTTGTCTTTCTGTATCCTCTTTCCACAGAATAAACCTCCTTTCAACCTATTGTTCAAACGATCTTAGCTCTTCTTCCCTAAGGATGGTTTTAATTTGGGCTATAGATTTTTTGACTTCCTTTATTCTCATTGGATTTTCTAATTGACCTGTAGCTAATTGAAATCTCAAATTAAATAATTCTGACTTAAGATCTTGTACTTTTGCCTGTAAATCTTGAGTGCTGCTTTGTCTTAGCTCTTGCAATTCTCTAGCCTTCATTGCTTTCACCACCCACTTCTTCAAAATCTCTTCTTGTAACAAACTTAGTCTTTATAGGCAATTTATGTGATGCAAGTCTCATTGCTTCTCTTGCTATTGGTTCAGAAACACCCGATAGTTCAAATAATATCCTACCTGGTTTAACAACTGCTACCCAATATTCTGGTGATCCTTTACCTGATCCCATACGTGTTTCAGCAGGCTTTTCTGTAATTGGTTTATCTGGGAAAATCTTTATCCAAAGTTTTCCTCCCCTTTTGATATATCTATTTATAGCTATTCTGGCTGCTTCTATCTGATTTGCTGTTATCCATGCACATTCTGTAGCCTGTATAGCGTAATCTCCATATGCTATAAAATTACCTCTTGTAGCTTTGCCTTTCATTCTACCACGTTGTACTTTACGATGCTTAACTCTCTTAGGCATTAACATATGCTATTCCTCCTTCCCTATGCTTTGACTTCTTCCTTGTTTTCAACATGTTTTTTAGCAGGGAGCACTTCTCCTCTATATACCCATACTTTTACACCTATTTTACCATATGTGGTATTTGCTTCTGCAAATCCATAATCTATGTCGGCTCTTAATGTCTGAAGTGGAATTGTACCCTCATGATATGACTCAGATCTTGCAATTTCTGCACCACCAAGTCTTCCTGAACATGTAGTCTTAACGCCCTTAACACCAGACTTCATAGCTCTCTGTATTGTTTGTTTCATAGCTCTTCTAAAAGAAATTCTCTTTTCCAATTGTAAAGCTACATTTTCTGCCATAAGCTGAGCATCAGCTTCTGCTTGCTTTACTTCAACGATGTTTATAAGCACAGTTTTTTCTGTAACCATTTTTTGAATTTCAGCTTTTAAAGCATTAATTCCCTGGCCGCCTTTTCCTATTATCATGCCTGGTTTTGCTGTAAATACATTTAACTTAACTCTTTTTGCTGCTCTTTCAATTTGAATCTTTGAAACTCCAGCAATAGCAGTTTTCTTTTTTACAAATTTTCTAATTTTATTGTCTTCAACTATATTATCTGCAAAATTTTTCTTATCTGCATACCATTTAGCATCCCATTCTTTAATAACACCAACTCTTAGGCCATGTGGATGTACTTTCTGTCCCATCTGTTTCCCTCCTTCTTATTACTCTCTTTCCTTAACTACCAAAGTTATATGACTGCTTCTCTTATTTATTCTAAATGCTCTACCTTGAGCATGTGGTTGAAATCTCTTTAATGTTGGACCTTGACAAGCATAAGCTTCTGAAACATATAGATTATCTTTATCTAAATCCAAGTTATTCTCTGCATTAGCAACTGCTGATTTGAGAACTTTATTAACCACTACAGCTGCATCTCTTGGAGTATACTTTAATATAGCAAAAGCTTCATTTACATTTTTACCTCTAACTAAATTAAGTACAACTCCTACTTTCATTGAAGACATTCTAACATATTTAGCTATAGCCTTAGCTTCCATTTATTCTACCTCCCTTCCTAACTATTTTTGAGGAGCAACACGAGTTGTTTTTTCAGTTTTATTTACGTGTCCCCTATATGTTCTAGTTAATGCGAATTCTCCTAATTTGTGTCCTACCATATCCTCTGATATATATACAGGAACATGTTTTCTTCCATCATGAACTGCTATAGTGTGCCCTATCATCTGAGGAAATATCGTTGAACTTCTTGACCAAGTTTTTATAACTTTCTTCTCACCATTTTTATTTAGTTCATTTATTTTCTTTAAAAGTGCTTCTTGGACATAAGGTCCTTTTTTAACTGATCTGCTCATTCATTTTGCCTCCCTTCATACAATTTGCATGATATAACTATTTTCTTTATAGTCAAAAGCAAATAGCTCATTAAATAAAAAATCAGTGAAGAGAACATATATTCTCTTCAAACTATTTACTATTTCTTTTCTTAACTATAAATCTATCTGAATATTTATTATGTTTTCTAGTCTTATATCCTAATGCAGGTTTACCCCAAGGAGTAAGTGGTCCTGGATGACCTACTGGAGCCTTACCTTCACCACCACCGTGTGGATGGTCATTAGGGTTCATAGCAGAACCTCTAACTGTAGGTCTTATTCCTAAATGTCTCTTTCTTCCTGCTTTACCTATGTTAACTATCTCATGAGTTAAATTTGAAACTGTTCCAATTGTAGCTCTACATGTTATTATTACATGCCTCATCTCACCACTTGGAAGTCTTAATGTTGCATAATTTCCTTCTTTAGCCATAAGCTGAGCTGAAGCTCCTGCAGATCTTACAAGTTGCGCTCCTTTTCCTGCTTGTAATTCTACATTATGAATTATAGTACCAACTGGTATATTCGCTAATGGTAAACAATTTCCAACTTTTATGTCTGCATCTGGTCCCGAAACTACAACATCTCCAACCTTTAACCCAACTGGAGCTATTATATATCTCTTTTCTCCATCTACATAAACTACTAAAGCTATATACGCTGATCTATTAGGATCATATTCTATTGTAGCAACCTTTGCTGGTATGCCATCTTTATTTCTTTTAAAATCTATTAATCTATACTTTTGTTTTGCCCCGCCACCTATATGACGAACTGTTATCTTACCGTGAGCATTTCTACCACCACTTCTCTTTAAAGCTACAAGAAGTGATTTTTCTGGTACATCTGTAGTTATTTCTTGAAATGTACTTACAGTCATGTGCCTTCTTGAAGGTGTAGTAGGTTTAAATCCTTTAACTGCCATAACGGTATTCCCTCCTTTTTTTCGCTTATCTGGATTTCTCCAATAACTGCTTTAATTATTGTTCCATTCCATCAAAAAATCCTATTGTCTTACTGTCTTCTTTCAGTTTTACAATAGCTTTTTTGTAATCCGATCTTTTTCCAATATGGACGCCAACTCTTTTTTTCTTTCCTATATATCTTGCTGTTGTTACATTTTCAACACTTACTCCGAAAACATCTTCTACAGCTTTCTTTATCATTGACTTGTTTGCATGTATATCAACTATAAAGGTGTATTTCTTTTCATTCATACCAGCCATACTCTTTTCTGTTATAACAGGTCTTCTTATGATGTCATAATTAGTATATTTCATTATGCATACACCTCCTCAATTTTTGATACAGCATCCTTTGTTATTATAAGTTTTTCATACTTTAACAAATCATAAACATTTAAGTTATTAGCAGGTATAACTGATACGCCCTGTATATTTCTACCTGACACATATACATTTTTATTTGATTCAGCTGTAACAATTAATGTCTTCTTTGCATTAAATGCATCTAAAATCTTTACTATTTCTTTTGTCTTTGGTGCTTCTAATTCTAAACTTTCCAAAACAAACATTTCATTATCTGCTACTTTACTTGACAATGCTGACTTCATAGCCACTCTTTTTACTGATTTTGAAACTGAAATTCTATAATCTCTAGGCTTTACAGCAAAAACTACACCACCGTGAATCCATTGTGGTGCTCTTATAGATCCCTGTCTTGCTCTGCCTGTTCCTTTTTGTCTCCATGGTTTAATTCCACCTCCAGAAACCTCAGCTCTAGTCTTTGCCGACTGAGTTCCCTGTCTCTTGTTAGCAAGTAATGCTACAACTACTTGGTGAACAGCATTTTCGTTTACTTCAACTCCAAATACCTTATCTGATAATTCAAAATCTCCAACTTTTTGACCTTCTTTATTAAATAATCCTACTTTAGGCATTCTGCATCCTCCTTTCTACTAAAACTAAGCCTTAACTGTATTTCTTATTGTTACAAGTCCTTTGTTAGGTCCTGGTACTCCACCTTTTATTAAAATAATGTTTTTCTCAGGAATAACTTTTGCAACTTCTAAATTTAACACTGTTGTATTTCTATTTCCCATATGTCCTGGCATTCTCTTGTTTTTGAATGTTCTGGATGGATCTGAAGAAGCTCCCATTGAACCAACAGCTCTGTGGAATTTAGAACCATGGGACATTGGCCCTCTTTTAGCATTCCATCTTTTTATTGTACCCTGAAACCCCTTACCTTTAGAAACTCCAGATATATCAACTTTATCTCCTGCTGCAAAAACATCTGCCTTTATTTCCTGGCCTTCTTTGTATTCACTAGCATTTTCAAGTTTGAATTCTCTTATAAATCTCTTTAATGTAACTCCTGCTTTTTCAAAATGTCCCTTCATTGGTTTGTTTACCAACTTTTCTCTTATATCGCTAAAACCAACCTGTACAGCCTCATAACCATCTTTTTCCACAGTTTTTTTCTGTACAACCACACAAGGTCCTGCTTCAATTACTGTAACAGGAATTACCTTTCCATTTTCATTAAATATTTGAGTCATACCAAGCTTTTTACCTAATATAGCTTTTTTCATTTACATACACCTCCTAAACATATTAGCGGATCGCCAAAACGGTCATAATAGTTAGTAATAAACCACTTATTACAATTTTATTTCAATATCAACACCTGCTGGTAAGTCAAGTCTCATTAACGCATCAACAGTTTTTGGTGATGGGCTTATTATATCTATCAATCTTTTATGAGTTCTTATTTCAAATTGTTCTCTTGAATCTTTATATTTATGTGGAGCTCTCAAAATTGTAACCACATCTTTTTCTGTAGGCAGTGGTACTGGTCCTGCTACTTTTGCTCCTGTGGACTTAGCAGTTTCTACTATCTTTTCAGATGATTGATCTAATATTGTATGATCAAAAGCCTTTAATCTTATCCTAATTTTTTGTTTTGCCATTGTTATTTCCCTCCTTTTCATGCACGCTATGCTTCTTACGTACAACAGCGGATATATTCTGTAAACTGTTCCAGGCGTTTCTTTCATTTTATGTAAGTAGCACCATTACAAAATCACCGTCGCCTAAGTTCAAGACCTGGGCATACTCGATCAAGAATTACCCGGAAGCCCGGCAACCTCTTGTCTCATCGCTGTTATAACATCACAACTTCTTAATTATACAATAAATTTATATACATGACAAGTAAAAATTTATATTTCTACCTATTAAAAAGGAAAGAGTGCACTCTTTCCTTTTTAATACAATATATTTAGTAAATTTTACAAGCAATATACTTCTAGTTTAATTACTCAGTTATTTTAGTAACAACACCTGAGCCAACTGTTCTTCCGCCTTCTCT
>DAISLB010000017.1:0-39453 GCA_036820645.1 Clostridium sp. | reverse complement strand
TAGTGTGATGAAATTTGTTAGTATATGGCTGGTATAAGTAAACTTTCTATTTAGACACTCTATAGAGAATTCTAATTAAATTATAATAAATTTTTGAACCTTTTTGATCTAAGGTGTCTCTTATATAATAGGTGCACCAAAAAGAGGAGGTAATTAAGTGAATAACATCGACATAATACAGCGCTGTAAAGAAGGTGATCTAGATGCCTTTAATATATTATTTGAAGAATACAGTGTAAAAGCCGTACGTACTGTATATCTTATAACCGGTCAAAAAGATATCGCAGAAGATATAGCTCAAGAAGCATTTATAAAATGTTTCAGTCAAATAAAAAAATTAAAAAAAGCAGAGGCATTTGAATCATGGTTCTATCGCCTTCTTACAAGAATATGCTGGAGGTACTGTTCAAAACAAAAAAACAACCTGTGTATTGACAATATCAATGATAAAAATACAATTTCAAACAACTCACTGTCTGACATAACAGAAAAAAATGAAATAAAACATCTTGTGGATAAGGCCCTTGATAAATTGAGTATGCCTTTAAAAACAACCGTTATCTTATACTATTATAATGAGTTGTCCATAAAAGAAATAGCACATGTATTAGGATGTTTTGAAGGTACGATAAAATCTCGGCTGCATAACGCTAGAAATTTACTTAAAAAAGAATTTTTAACTGAAAATTTTGAGGGTTACTATTTCAATGATAATAAGGATGTGAGGTGTAATGAAAATGCTTAATCAAGAACAATTTGATAAAAATATAAAAAAAGCTTTATTAAACAAATCTCAGGATATAGTACCATCTGATAACATGTTTGAAAATATAAAATCTGAAATTACATCAAATAGGAGTGATAAATATATGTCTAAAGAAAAATTCTTACCTTTTAGTTTAAATATTAAAAGAACTGTCATTGCTGCTTCCTGCGGATTTCTTATACTGGCAGGTTCAGTTGCTGCATCACCAAATTTAAGGGCTTCAGCTCTTCAGAGTATAGGTAAATATGTTAATGGTTATACAGATATGAAGCATTACGATAAAGCTCCATCTAAAGCAGATTTACAAAAAGATTTAGGTTACAGTGTAAAAATACCTGACTCTCTTCCTGGAGGATATAAACTGGTTGACGCTAGTGTAGATGGACATATAGACGGTGCAACCCCGGACAAACAATATGGTAATAGAGGAGCAAATGCAACCTATTCCATAAATAATGATAGAAAAACAACCTTAACTCTTGGAGCTTCAAAGAGATCTGTAGAAGCAAATTCTCCAATATTTAAAAATGCCGTACCTGTAAAAATGGGCAGCATTACAGGATATTTTACACAATATAAAGTGCATGCAGCACCTGAAGGCACTAAATTTTCAGCTAAAGAAGAACAGGATATTAAAGATGGCAAGGAAGTTCTAGTTGGAATTTCAAGCAAAAATAAAAATGTTAAGCTCAAAGAAAAATTTAGCCAAGAATGTGCGTTAAAATGGAAAGATAATGGTATAAACTACGAACTTACTTCTATGGGCAATTTAAGTGAAAGTCAAATGTCTGAGTTAGCTCAGTGTGTAATAAGCTCTAAATAGTTGTTATGGCTGGTATAAGTAGAAAGTTTACTTATACCAGCTATATATTAGTAAAGTCCCTAACATTAAAAAGTTTTTAAGTATGATTTTAATTTTGTTAGTATATTTTAGATTTTCTTCAGTTTTAACGAAAAAAATTATCTATAATTAATTCTTAATCCAGTGAGTATATAACATCCCCTAATTTTTCAGCTTCTGCTTTATCATGAGTGACCAGTATAATAGTTCTTGCACTTTCTCTATAAATCATTAAAAATTTCTTTATTATATCACTTTTTAACCTATCGTCTAGTCCCTTAAAAGGCTCATCCATCAAAAGCAAATCACTTTTATAAGCAAAAGCTCTGGCAAGTGCAACCCTTCTTTTCATTCCACCACTTAGTTTACAGGGAAGCTTGTCCTTGTAATCCCACAATTCTACCATTCTTAAAAACTTTCTTACAGTTAAATCTATTCTATCTTTCTTCATGGTAGATTTTAATACAAAAGCCACATTGTCATATACGCTAAGATATGGAATCAATCTATCTTCTTGAAATACATAGGATATAGTGCTGCCTCTTAAATTAACTTTTCCACTATAATCTTTTTCAATTCCACTTATGATATTTAACAATGTAGTTTTGCCGCATCCTGAAGGTCCAAGAATGGCTGTAACCCTATTTCTCAAGAATTTCATATTTAAATTATAAAAAACAGGTACTCCCTCATAGTATTTACTCAATCTACTTATTGTAACTTCATATTGGTCTTCATTTTGCTTTTCCATAAAATCACCCTCTTTATCAATGCACATTTCACAGCTCACAATTCACAACTATAGTAAACAACTACTTTTTTGCTCTACTCAAGTAATACTTAAATATTTTTTCGAAAATAAAACTTAAAATTACAATTACAATAGTCCATGCAAAGAGTTCTGATGTTTCCAGAGTTGTTTTAGCATTTAAAAGATTTAGTCCTATAGAATAATTAGGAGTACTTAACACTTCCGATGCCACTGAAACCTTCCATCCAATTCCAAGACACATAAGTATTCCTGACACAATATAATTTTTTATGCTTGGTAGATATATGTCTTTTACCACATACTTTCTTTTCACCTTATACACATTTGCCATCTGTACTAAATAATTGTCTACAGACTTTATGCCTTCGATTACATTTGTGTATATTATTGGAAAGCATATTAATATGGCTGTAAAAATTACCACATTGGATGAATTAAACCACACTAAAGCTATAATAATTATGGATATAACTGGAGTAGACTTTACAGTAACCACAAGAGGTCCTAGTAGTTCCTCTATAAATTTGTTCAGTCCTGAAATTATACCAGTTACAATTCCAATAGCTATGGATAATAAAATGCCAATAATCACTCTTAATATACTATTAAAAACACTTTTCCAAAAATAAGCTTTTCCCATTAAAATTATCAATGTTTTTAGTACCTCAAAGGGTGAAGGTAAAAGAAGAGAATTATTCATAAAAAGTGAGCAAATCTCCCAAACCAGTATCCAAAATATAAGTATGAATAGTTTTTTAATTATTTTTGTTTCCACCGTAATAGAAATTTTCATCCGGCATTTTTCCTCCAATGGATTTTGGATTGTTTTCATTTAAAACCTCATAAAATTTCTCTAGGGCCTGCTTCCCTTCTTTAGTACTTATAAATACTATGTTACTTTTGGGAATTGCCATTTCTGCTACTTTAGCCTTTGGAATTATACCTTCCTTTGCTATAAGTTTTCCTGCTTCTTCCTTATTTTTATTTACAAAATCTACTGATTCTTTATATTTGCTCAAGAAGTTGTCTAAATCTTTTTCTCTCTTGTCTATAAATGATTTTCTAAAAACCAAAGTTCCCATTACAAGCTTGCTCTGTCCCTGGGAAGCCTTGTCCCATTCTTTTGTCAAATCTATAGGTATTCTCAAGTTACTGTCTTTCATTTTAGTGGTAGTTACAAAAGGTTCTGGTAACATAGCCAGGTTTACCTTTTTAGATGCTATTGCTGCAGCTAAATCACTGTGATCCATTTTATAATCAATAGTCACATCTTTTCCTGGTTCCAATCCATTTTTCTTTAATATGTAATTTAGTACATACTCGGGAGTAGAACCCTTACCACTTGAATAAATAGTCTTTCCCTTTAAGTCAGCTATACTGTTTACTGTATTTCCATTTTCCACAATGTATAAAACACCTAATGTATTTATTCCAACTAACTTAACTTGACCTTTGGTCTTATTGTATAGAACTGGTGCAAGGTTAGATGGAACTGCTGCACCATCCAATTCTCCATTTACAATTTTAGACACTATTTGATCTGCAGAATTATATACAGTGATATCATAATCATTCTTATTTTCCATAAGTTTTGCCATGCCCATTCCAGTAGGTCCATTTAAAGCAGCTATTTTAATTTTATCTTTTTTAGCTGAAGTCGCAGTTGAATCATTAGATGAATTGTTAGAACAACCTGCTGCAAATAGAGTTGAAACTATAATCATAAATGACATTATAAATATACCTATCTTTTTTTTCATAAAACCCCTCCTATAGCTAATTAACATAAAACATAGACATAATTCTATTTATTATCTATTTTATTATAACATTATCTTCAGGTTTTAATTACATTGTTTTGAATTAGTTTTATATTTAGAATTTTAAAAAATATAAGTTGACATAATACTGCTTTTGGATTAAAATAAAATTACTAGTAATATATGCCATAAATTGCTATCAATTTAGTACTTTTTAAAATATCTTAAATTTCACAGTTATAAATCCATATCTCAACCCGATCTCCTACTTTAAGTTTAAGATCGGCAATAGTTATCTAAAAGCATTACCTTTAAAAAAGATAATTGTTATTAACTGAAAAATATTTATTAATAAACATCTTTGTAACCATATATTGTAACCATATATTAAGATGTTTATTAAATTTCAAAAATTTATTCAGCATAAGGAGGAATCAATATGAAAGCATTGCTTTTAGCTGGAGGTAAAGGCACTAGGTTAAGACCTTTGACAGACAAACTTCCAAAACCCATGGTTCCCATTATGGGTAAACCGCTTATAGAAAGAACTATACTAAAGTTAAAAGAATCTGGTGTTAGTGAAATTGTCATAAGCACCTGTTATAAATCTGATTATATTAAAAATTATTTAGGTGATGGTAGAAAATATGGATTAAAAATACATTATATCTCTGAAGACTTGCCTTTAGGTACAGGAGGCGCCATAAAAAATGCTGAAGGTTTCTTTGATGACACTTTTATAATCATGAATTCAGATATAGTAAATAATCTATGCTACTCTGATTTTATAAAGTTTCATAGAGAAAAGAAAGCTTCTGTTTCCATAGCTATGACTGAAGTAAAAGATTCATCTCAGTATGGAGTTATAGAATTTGATGAAGACAACTATATAAAAGCTTTTAAAGAAAAACCTATGGAAGGAGAAACCAACTCAAAATGGATAAATGCAGGAGTGTATATATTTGAGCCAGAAGTACTAAAAGAAATACCTGAAAAGGAAATTGTATCTATAGAAAAAGACACTTATCCCCTGCTCCTTAATAAGAGTTATAAAATGGCTGCCTACAAATACACTGATTATTGGATAGATATAGGCACAATAAAAAAATATATAAAAGCACACGTAGATATATTGTACAGCAACTGTAATAAACTTATGAAAGCAAAAAATCTTACAAATAAAAATAATATAATTTTTAAAAATAAAAGTGTAAAAATTCATCCTAGTGCTAAAATAATAGGTCCTGTATTTATAGGACATAATTGTATCATTGAAGCAAATTCTCAGATAGGTCCCTATACGGTTTTAGGCAACAATTGTCATATCGGAACTTCCTGCAACATAAGCAAGAGCGTACTGTGGGATAGAATAAACATAAATAGAAATGTGAATTTAATAAACTCTGTAGTAGCTTCAGATTGCACTATAGAAAAATATTGCAATATAATTAATGCAGCCTATGTTGCAAACAATTATAATAATAATTTACTTGCAATATAAAAACTCAAGAGGTGATATCATTGAAAAAAAATATAGTATTTTTGAGTACTTATCCGCCACGTGCCTGTGGGATAGCTACTTTTACTGCCGATATTGTAAAAAATTTAAAAAATAAATTTTCTTCTAATTCCTATAAAATAGCTGCTGTCAATGATGAAAATTATAAATATACGAAAGACGTAGCCTTCACTTTAAATCAATTTGACAGGAAATCCTATATTCATCTTGCTAATATATTAAATAATTCTGATAATAATTTAGTTGTATTAGAACATGAGTATGGAATATATGGTGGGGACTGTGGCGAATATATATTAGATTTTGTAAATAATTTAAATATTCCATTTATAACTACGTTTCATACCATACTTTCGATGCCTTCTGAAAAACAAAAACTTATACTCAAAACTTTAGGTAATAAAAGCCAAAAAGTCATTACTATGGGAAAAAGTTCCATAAAAATTTTAATGAAAACATATAATATTCCTGAAAACAAAATCATACTCATTCCTCATGGAGTTCCAGATATTGTTGTAGAAGATAGGAATTGTTTAAAAGAAAAACTAGGATACAAAGGCAGGAGCGTAGTAAGTACTTTTGGACTCCTAAGTCCTGGAAAAGGCATCGAATATGCTATAGAATCTATTTCCAAAGTAGCAAAAAAACATCCTGAAATTCTTTACCTAGTACTAGGTCAAACTCATCCTTGTATAAAAAAGGAACAAGGTGAAAGTTATAGAAATAAACTTACAAATTTAGTATCACAATTTAATATCCAGCATAATGTAGAATTTGTAAACAAATATCTTACAAAAAAAGAAATAGTGCAATACCTAACTTTATCTGATATATACATGACTCCTTATTTAGGTAAAGAACAGGCTGTAAGTGGTACTTTAGCCTATGCAGCAGGCTATGGTAGAGTTATAGTTTCTACTCCCTATAGGTATGCACAAGAAATGTTAAGCAAAAATAGAGGAATTCTTGCAAAATTTAAAGATGCAGATTCGCTGGCAGAAGCTATAAATTTCTTATTGGATAACCCTCTTAAGAGGCATACTATGGAAAAAGCTACCATGAAGTTAGGCATGAAAATGAGATGGCCTTCTGTAGCAGCACAATATGAAAATCTATTTGCTTCTGTTATAAAAAATAGCGAAATTGCAACTCAGGTGGTGTAATATATGGTTACCTTTGAAGAAAAAGATTCTGCACCCCTTTTTATAATGACTGATGATACTGGAATTATACAGCACAGCGTATTTGCAGTTCCCGATCCAAATTCAGGCTATACTACAGATGATAATGCAAGAGCTTTGATTACAGCCATAATGTTGTATGAAAAATTCAAAAGTGAAAAGTATCTAAAATTAATTTTTACATACACTTCATTTTTGCTCTATGCCCAAAATAAAAAGGGAACTTTTAAGAATTTTATGGATTACAACAGAAATTTCATTGAAGAAGAAGGTTCCGAAGATTGTTTTGGAAGATGCTTGTGGGCACTAGGATATATGGTTCAATCAAAAATTCTTCCATATTCTATAAAATATACGGCTGAAAACATGCTATTAAAGGCTCTTCCAAATGTAAAGTCATTGTCCTACATTCACAGCAAAGCCTACTGCCTTTTGGGATTAAATTTGATTTACAGTGAGGTTTTAGAGAATAGTTCTACATTTAAGATCTCAAAAGATGTTGTAAAAGAAGATTTAACTATGCTTTCAGATTCCCTTGTAGACAATTTTAAATCTTACAGCAGTGATGACTGGAAATGGTTTAAAAATAGTCTCACTTACGGGAATGGCATATTCCCATTGTGCCTTTTAAAAAGCAGCTATACATTAAATAATAAGCAATATTTAAATATTGCTCTAGAGGCTTTAAATTTTTTAGAACAACATTGTTTTAAAAAAGGTTATTTCAAACCTATAGGAAGCAATACCTGGTTTAAAAAGGGAGATTCTCACCCATCTAAATTTGATGAACAGCCTTTAGAAGCCTGTGGAACGGCTCTCATGTATGTCGAAGCTTACAAATTACTTAAAGACACAAAATACTTGGATAAAGCTAAACTATGTTACGAATGGTTTTTAGGTAAAAATTCCATGGGTAAATCACTTGTAGATAACTTTACCAGAGGAGGCATGGATGGAATAATGGAAAATAAAATGAATTTAAATGAAGGAGCTGAAAGTATCATAGCAAAAATACTAACAGAGCTCCTTCTCTCTAGAAATTAATAATTAAGAGTTAAGAATTAATAGTTGTTGAAAATGAAAAGTGTAGAGTTGAGAGTGATGGATAATTTTCTTCTGTTAACATTTCAGAAAATCTAAAATATATCACTATTGAAGCAAAGCTTCAATAAGCTTTGCTTCAATAAGCTTTGAATTTAAGATTTTTCGTAACATTGTGAAGAAAAATCAACCTTCACTTTGGACTCTCCATTCTCAACTATAAATTTTTAACTTAAATACTTTATTTATACTACTTTCTCTTTATTCTATGCTTTTGTGGTTTTAAAGTAAGTTCTGTTACTACCAAGCTAGTCGGTTCATTAAGTATCCATTCCACAGCATCTGCTACATTTCTACAATTTATGTAAAAGTCTTCACTGCTGTCATCTTCGCTAAAATTTGCATTTCTATAAAAATTTGATTTCGTCATATCTGGATGTATTGTTATTATTTTTACACCTGTCTTTCTCACTTCACTAAAAAGACTTTCAGAAAAATGAGTTAACCCTGCTTTCGTAGCAGAATAAGCACAGCCATAAGTGCTTATTTCCTTTGCCGTAACTGAGGATATATTTATTATAATCCCCTTATTTTTCTTAAGCTGCCTCAGCAGTATACTGCTTAATGCCATAGGTACTTCCAAATTGGTTGTTACCATTTCATGTATCTTTTTAGGATTTAATTCTTCATGAGGTCCAAAGTATCCAATTCCACCATTATTTACAAGTAAAAATACTTCACCTTTGGCTTTTATTTCATCTATTCTCCGAAAGAATTTATTTGTATTTGTTATATCACAAACTTCTCTTATAAAATTGGGGTTATCAAATTCTACCTTGGAAAAATCTCTACCAAATCCATAAACCCTATATCCCATATGCACTAGTTTCTGGGATATTTCAAATCCTATACCTGAAGAAGCTCCCGTTACAATTGCAGTTTTCATCCTTACACCTTCTCTATAATTTTGTATTCTTTTTATTGTACAAACACTTTAGATTTTTTAACATATTTGCAAACCAAATCATATACAAAATTGACCAAAAGCTTATGATGCTGTTCTGAATAACTACAGGTTCCATCTGCAGTTTTAAATGGATAAGCCAATAATAAAGATTGTGGATTGATTTTTTCCATATTCTTTAAATAATCCTTTCCAATTCTAAATACGCCAATACTCACATCCTGTATGTTTTCTTCTTGAATAATCCTAAATGTATCTTCTACACAATTCTTATAATATTTTTCCCAATTATGTACATATAACAATGGGTCAAAACAAACTCTCACTTTCCATCCCCTGTCTACAGCATTTTTAATACTGTTCAGCCTATATTTAAAACCTGGAGCACCTATTTCATATTTCCTGCAAATTTCTTCTGGTGAAAGAGTCCATGCAAGTATTACGTTATCCTGTGGTACTATATCTTCTATACTTTTAAAATTGGAGCTTTTAGTTCTTATTTCTATCTTTAAATTACTATGCTTCCCTACAAATTGTATCCATTTTCTAATAAATCCTGTTATATTCTCAAAAGCCATAAGATCCGTATCATAAGATATGCATAAATAAACGGAGTGCTTTTTTAGAATACTCTCCACCTTTTTGAAAACATCCTCTAAATTTACAAATAGAACTACATTTGCAGAAGAATAAACTCCTTGCAGATAACAATACTCGCAATTATACAAGCAATTCATAATAGATGAAGTATAATAAAAATGTTCGTTTCCGAAATCATCACATACCCTTGCGCCTTCATAAATTAAGTTTCCATAATTGCGTGCAAGTATTAGTTTAGGAGATTTTTTTTGAACTAAAAAATCTTGATTGTGTCTACAAAATACATCTTTATAGTGATTTATTTTTATAACATTGGAGCTTTTAAACTTAGATAGTATCCTCTTTGTATTTTCATTTTCAGTAACTCCATTTTCCACGTAAATATGAGAAAAGCTACATAAATTCAAGCTGCTGTACAAGTTTTTCAAAATACATCTTCCTCTCATATTTAGTTTTACAGTAAATCTGGGTAAAAGGTTCAAGGGCTAGTATTAAGTTGTCATTCCTAACCTTGTATGCTTTAGCCAACTTTTTTAGTTGGTGCTGCATAGAAACAGATAAATTAAAATTGCATATTATTTCGTTTATATAGTCCATGTCCTTTTCATCCAATATATCCTTAGATTTTGCACATTGATGCTCAATGTCCTGTATCCAACTGCATATCTCATCTGATTTTTCATAAATTAATGCTGTAACTTTTTCTGCAGTTAGTTTTGTTCCATCCAAATAGTCAGATACTATCTTCAAAGAATAAATTCTATGGGGCGGCATAAATATAGATACTGCTTTAAAAAAAGCAGCTCCTTCCATATCTACAATGTCCCCTCTTACTTTTTCTAGATAATTTTGATCCACTATTTTCGCAAAACTCTCTAAACATGCCTCTTTAAAAGGATGTCTAAATATCATGTCAGGGTAAAAATCCCTACCAGTAATATTATCAATTATTTTATTACAAAGTACTGATGTACCAATTTGAAAAGTTCTATCTTTACTTCCACAAACGCCTATATTTATAAAGGTATCGTATTGAGTAGATTCAAATTTAGCTATAATATATGCACAAGCACAAGCCATATTTATTGATCCAGTTTTACTCACTATAAGTACAATTTCTTCATTCTTAAAAACCTGAAATTTATTTATCGAATTATCCTTTTTTAAAGCAAACTTTTCTATAAATGGCTTTGCCTCACAATGTAATGCTGTTACTATAAAAACCATATTGGCCTCCCTGTTACCATTGCATTTATAAATAATTATACTTTAAATATACACTGAAGTATATTAAATATCCATTACTTTAAAAACATAAAGGAGTCTTAAAAGGTAAGTTTCCTTTAAAATACGTATAAAAATCTTTTATCCATTTGAAAATATAAATAAACTTACTATTTTATTCCTCTGTATAAGTACCTTTTTATTTTGTAGTTCCAATCCTCATAAACTTCACTATATTCTTCTTTTACAAATTCTAAAAATTCATCTAATACTCCCAATTTATTTAAGCCTTTCATTAAATGTCTTGGATAGCTGCAGCATTTCGAATAATTATTTTTAGGATCTATTACTTTTATAGAAGAATTCTTACACAAATACAAGTCTTTACACCTTATATCTAGTTTAGTAAATTTAAGTTTGTCAAATTCTTTAATAAGATCTATAATACTCTTTGCCACTTTTTCATTCAATCCATTTTGTTTAATATAGTAATCCATTCTCTCCCCTTCTGCATAACTCCTCACAATGTAATAAAGCCCATGAGAATATATTTTCGGAAAATACTTGCTCTTACTAGTTTTTTGTAATATATTATATTCATTTCTGCAAACATATTTGCTTTTAAATATTTTAATCACTTTATTATTATCTTCCAGTAGGTAAACTATCCCATTATGCCCACATCCTAAAAAATTTGCCTTCCTAAGCATGTTTTCAGCTTCATCATCTAATTGAATGTAATATCCATTCCTTTTCTTCATAAATATACCTTTCTATATTATTCTTAGTACATTATATGAAGATAAAAGTAGTAAGATGAGTATTCATATATAAGGTTTCTAATCAAAAAATTGCTTTAATTATATTGACTACATATCATATCTATGTTACTGTATCAATATAGATGATAATAGATATCATTTAAAATATTCTATTATATATTATAAAGTAAGTTATAACCGACGCAGTATGATCAAGTTCTTCTAAGCCTCAGGTGGAGTTTGCTTAAGAGGATGGGAGTGTTACGGATGGTAGCCATCGGATAAAAAATAGGCTAGCATACTGACTAGTTATTTCTTTGAAAATGCCTTAACTAAGCTAATCAAATTATATGATGGAGGTAATCTAATGAAACGAAATAAAAATTCACATGATGCCCAACTTAATAAAAGCTTTTTAAAATCATATTTAACCTTTTTTATCTTAATAGTCTTTTCAATTATTATTATAGCTGTAGTTTCTTTTTTTAGCGCCAAAAATGCTTTAACTAAATTAGGAGAGACATCTCTCAATAACAAAATACAAATGGGACTTGCTATGATGGACAGCCTCCAAAAACAGGTAGATGCAGGAAAGATAAGTAAACATGACGCCCAGGAGCTGTTTAAATCAGAAATGCTAAATTCTAAAAAGCAAGATGGTAAAACAAGAGGTCTTAATCCTAAATTAGAGATGGGTGTAAGTGCATATATGTATGCTATTAATAAAAATGGTATAGAAATGATGCATCCTTTTAAGGAAGGAGAAAATATCTCAAATGTTACAGATGAAAGTGGAAGAAACTTATCAAAACTAATAATTGATGAAGCCACAACTCCTAAAAATAACGGCATTGTTAATTTTCAGTGGAAAAACCCTGGAGAAAAATTCAGCAAAATGAAAATAAATTCTGTAGCTTATTTTAAACCCTGGGGTTGGTATATAAATGTGGGATGTTACGAATCAGATTTTTACAAGCCTATGTATAAAATATTAAAATTATTAATAGTTATTTCATTAATACTAATGCTAATTTCACTACTTCTAATAATTAGGTTAATGAAAAAGAAAGTAAAACCTTTGGGTAACATAGTTAAATCTATGGAAATGGTATCTAATGGTAATATGCAGGTAAGTTTAAATATAAAAAGTAATGATGAAATAGGATATATTGGTACAATATTTAATAAAATGATCAAGGATATCAGAGATGTACTTATAACAATAAAAGAGCTATCTGAAACATTGAGTATTAAGGCTACAACTATAAACTCCTCTACAGATATTGCATTTGAAAATTCAAATAATGTAAAAGAGGCCATGGAACAAATTTCTGGTGCTATAAATAATTCTACAAAAGATATGCAAAATAGCTTCGATAATATGAAACTTTTAGCTGAAAACATAGATAAAGTAAGAAATAACAGTATTTCTATGGAAAAGGAATCTTCATCTGCCAGTAATTTGAATTCAAATATTGTAGAAGTACTTACAGATTTAGAAAATAAAAATTCACAGAATATAGCTTTATCCAAAGACACTAATCACAAAATAAAAAAATTACTGGATAAATCAAATGAAATATCAACTATAATAAATGTCATAGAGGATATATCAACTCAAATAAATCTTCTATCTTTAAATGCATCCATAGAATCAGCAAGAGCTGGAGAAGCTGGGAGAGGCTTTGCAGTAGTAGCAGAACAAATTAAAAAATTATCAAATGATACTTCAGATTCTGTTAATAAAATACGTAATTTGATTAGTGATCTTGTTTCTGCAATTAATCTTTCAGCAGATAGCGTAAAAAAATCTGGTACTGCAGCTCAATCCCAAATAGAAACCATAAATGAGACTAAAAGTACCTTAAGTAGGGTTATCTCTTTTATCCAAAAAATACCTGTAATAATTAATGAAAATGTAACCAAAATAGATATGATTTGTAAAAATACAGACACAGTAACCTCTTCGATGGATTCAGTAATTTCTGCATCTGAAAAAATATCAGCATCTTCTGAAGAAATATCAGCATCTACTTCTGAAGTAAATCAAAATATGAGAAATATAAAAAATCTTGCAGATGAATTAAATAATTTCTCTAAAAAATTAAAAACTAAACTGGATAAATTTACGTTATAAAATATTGAAAAAACAATAAAATCCCTTCACTTTCACAAGGTTTTATTGTTTTTTCAATATTTACTCACTCTTAAGCTTTTTTGGAAAAAGCAATGCAAATAAGAAAGAAATCAAATTTATTCCAATAACACATATAAATAAAAGATGTAAACCTGAATTCAAAGATTCCTTTACCGATTGAAGTGAAATACTACTATTTAAAATAGAGGAGGAATAAAGATTGCTTGGATTTATACCTTTAATTCCTATATCTTCAAAATACTTTATTATACTTAAATTGAATATACTACCGAATATGCTCACACCTATAGTTTGTCCTAAATTTCGAAGAAGGGCATTTGACGCCATAGCCGCTCCTCTCATAGCATAATCTACAGAATCCTGCACCACTATAGTGACAATTGTAAAAGTACCTCCAAATCCGAAACCCATTATAGAAATGCACAGTATAATCCAAAGTAATGTTGAACCTAAGTTAAAAGTCAATAGCATTAAACTGGAAAACAATAATACCATGGAACATATCAAAATTATATTTCTTTCCTTGTATATAGTCATCCATTTTGAAAGAATTATAGAAGAGATAAGCCAGGTAAATGACATAGGTGCAATGCAAACACCTGAAATAGTTGCTCCAAATCCAAGCACATTTTGAATATAAATTGGCATATATACATCAATAGCAATTAGTGAAGCTGATCCTAGAAAACTTACTATGTTTACAACTATATTAGCTCTTGTAAATATTTCAAAAGGCATAATAGGCTCGCCTGACTTTTTTTCCACAAAATAAAATACAAATAAAAGCACTAGAGATATGCTTATACATATAATTGTAGGAGCCAAGTCAGGAGAACTTTTTTTTCCGACACTTAAAAATCCATACAAAATAAGTACTATAGAAACAGTTAAAACCAGCGTTCCCATATAATCTATCCTTACTTTCCTCTTCTCAAAATTCTCCTTCAAATTATTTTTAAGAAGCACTATAGAAATTATTCCAAAAGGTATATTTATAAAAAATATCCAGTGCCAGGAGAGTGTATCTATTAGAAATCCTCCTAAGAAAGGCCCAAGTAGACTAGCGCCCCCCCACACTGTACTCACCCATCCCTGAATCTTTGCCCTTTCAGAAGCATCAAATAAATCTCCAACTATAGTATATGTTACTGTAAATATTGAACCTGCACCTATTCCTTGAATAGCACGAAAAGCTATAAGTGAATACATATTCATAGATATTCCACATAAAAAACTTCCTAATAAAAATATAGATATACCTACAATTAAAGTATTTTTTCTTCCGTATAAATCTGATAATTTACCATATATAGGCGTAGTTATAGTAGCAGTAAGTAAGTACATGGAAAATATCCAGCTCATTAGTGCAAATCCATTTAAGCTTTTTACAATAGTGGGAATAGCCGTAGTTACAACAGTTCCTTCTACAGCTCCAAGAAATGTAGCTAGCATTATTGCAATTATTATATTTCTGTTTTTTGACTCCATATTAAATCACATCCTTTAGTAAGTACCGAAAATTGTCCTTAAAAAAACCTCAGGTTTATTATAGGCCTGAAGTTTCATTCAATATCCCGTTTTTCAATCTTTTAATTTTATTTTAATTCCACGTCCTATTTCCTTTATAGGAGGTAATATTCCTTCAAATTGTTCTGGAATATTTTCACTTAACATATATTCTGCATTTTTAGGATCTTCTACATCTTTAAAAGCATACTGAACAATTAGTTTTTCTCCATCCTTACATAAAACTATTCCTATAGATGCATTGTCTTCTTTACCTCTTAGTGAGTCATCTATCGCAGAAAGGTGGAAAGTTAAAATTCCAAGATATTCAGGCTTAAATCTCCCTATTTTTAGTTCGACAGCTATATAACATTTTAATTTCAAATTGTAAAAAAGTAAATCTTCATAATAATCTCCACCTGAAAGTTCCATATGATGTTTTTTTCCTACTAGGGCAAATCCTGAATTCAATTCTAAGAAAAATTCTACTACACTCTTTATAAAATGCTGCTGAAAAACCTTTTCTTTAATTTCATCTGAAATGTCCATAAAATCCATGAGATATTCATCTTTTAGTATAGGAGAAAATTTTTTAATATCGTCTTCAGATAGATCTTCTCCCTGTTCTTTTGAAATTGTATCTTTCATAAAACAAAAATTATCTTCTGATTTTATTTTACTTTTTACTTCACACTTTTCTTCTTCAGAAGTGATGATGCTTTTATTTTCAATATTTTCTTTTTGAGAAGATTCTGTGTTAAAAAGTTCTGCATAATCTAACTCCTGAATTCCGCACTCTTTATCTATTTCCCCTATTAAATCTTCAATAGACCAATCCTTTTCCCACATCTCATCTATGTATTCTTTTCTCTTATCAATATTTTTTATCTTATCCATGAGAATTAAGTTACATGACCAGCTTACCTTAGATGCCAATTGACTTACATAATCCTGAGACTTATATTCTTTAGCAAATTTAGCCATGCTTTTTAAATTTTTTTCTGTAAAACATACATTATTAGGAAACTTACTTTTAAGATATTCTACTGTTACACCTATAAATTCCACTTCACATCCTTCTTCTTCTCTCATTAAAATTAAATTTCCCATTTTCCAATAGAGCATAAACATATACTCACTAATATTTACTAATGCTTTATTTTTAAAAAGAATTATATCTTTTTCCAAGTTCTTAAAAAATGTATCCATATCATTATGATGTTGTATCATTTAAAATCACCTCACAATAAAATTTTCTCATAATTTTATTATAGGGTAAAATATATAATATTACTACTAAATCATAGTCATTTATCTATAATTTTTAATCTTTAAAATTTATACTTTTTACATATCTATCTTTTCCAATCACTGTTTTTTTAAATATACTTTGGGCATTTTGCAGGTACAATTCTGGCTTAGGCATAGAAGGACTAAAATGAGTAAGCCACAATTCTCCCACCTCTGCCATTTTGGCAAGAGTAGCTGCTTCTGAAAATAACATATGCTTATATTGAAGTGCCTTTACAATATTCTCATCTTCTCCATACATCCCCTCACATATAAATACATCAGATTCTTTTACAAATTGAGTTAATTCATAGGTTGGCCTGGAATCAGTGCAATAAGACACTTTTAATCCACTTCTTTTATCTCCAAGTACCATTTCAGGAGTATATATTTTTTCTCCATATTCTATCTTTTCCCCCTTTTGAAGTCTATTCCATATAAGTAGCGGCACTTGATTTTTTAAAGCTTTGTCCCGGTCAAATTTTCTATTTCTATCTACACTTATTGAATAAGCAAAGCAAGGCATTCCATGGTCTACAGGCAGCACACCTATATTAAAATCTCCTATTTTTTCAAAATAGCTTTCTTTACCACAAAGTTCAAGCAAGTTTATACTGTAAGGGAGCACCGGAGCTATTACCATAAGTCCTTCTATTACTTTTTTTAATCCCGTAGGCCCAATTATCGTAATAGGCATATTCCTGCCGGAATTAGCTATGGTAAGAAGCAGTCCTGGAAGACCTGCTATGTGATCTGCATGAAAGTGTGTAAACAAAATTACGTCTATATTTTTTATCTTACATCCAAGTATTTTTAAGCTAACCTGAGTTCCTTCACCACAATCTATAAGTAATTTTTTTCCATTATAAGATGCTATCATCGAGGTAAGATACCTATCTGGCACAGGCATACTACCTCCACATCCTAGTAAGCATAAATCCAACATAATTTCCACCTTCTCTTCTAATTAGTATATGCCTAATGTCTGTTTTTAAGCTAGAACTCGTTATCCAGGAACGTAGCCGCTCGCCACTTTGATATAAGATGGGGGTGTTAGCAATGGTAGCGATCGGATAAAAAATAGGATTTATCCTGAAATCAGCTTTACTTTCAACGATAAATCCTTAATTTTATAAGTGTTTTAAAATAATTCATTTATTATAACTTTTATTTAAGAAGTTTTTATGGCAATCATGCACTTAATATTAAATCATCAATTTTACAGCCAAGTATCTTTGCAATTACTGCAACTTTTTCAAGGCTCGGATTTTTCTTATCTCCTCTCTCCAATTCTTCCAAATAAGATTTTGAAATTGAAGTTTGAAATCTGGTATCTTTAGCAAGATTTTGAATATCCAAAGTAGTATATCCCAAACTTTCTCTTATATCACGAATTTTTTTTCCGTTTAACATAAGAAAACCCCCCTATTTAATATTAACTTCTTTAAATCGATTATATTACTTTTAAGCGATAATTTACAGATAAATTTTATTTTTTTAATATAAACCTAACAAATATTTAATAGTATAACTGTGTTATAATACCATTAAGTATTATAATAAGGTGGTTTTTTACATGAAACATTATGATGTTCTTTACTTACTAAAAGAAAATAGAAATGACTTTGTTTCTGGTCAACTTATAAGCGAAAAATTAGGTGTAAGTCGTACTGCTATATGGAAATATATAAAAGTATTAAAAGATGAAGGTTATACCATAGACTCTTCCTCAAAAAAAGGATATAAACTTATAAGTTGCCCTGATATACTTACTTTTGAAGAAATTAAAGACCATTTGAATACAAAATACATAGGCAAAAAAATTATCCATTATGAAAGTATAGGATCCACAAATACCATAGCAAAAAAATTAGCTGAACAAGGAGAAGAAAATGGGACTGTAATTATAGCTGAGGGACAAACTGCAGGGCGCGGCAGGATTGGCAGAGCATGGTCATCTCCTAAATATAAAAGCATATATTTTTCTATAATATTGAGGCCGAATGTAAATCCTATGGAAATTCCAAAGATAACACAGATAATTGCTGCTGCCATAATAGAGGGATTAAAAGAATTAAAAATAGAAGCTAAAGTAAAATGGCCAAATGATATAGTAATGGATGGTAAAAAAGTTTGTGGTATTTTAACAGAAATGAGTGGCGAGTTAAACAAAGTAAATTATGTGATTCCTGGAACAGGCATAAATGTAAATTTGAATAGAGAAGATTTCCAAAAAGATATTTTAAATAAAGCCACTTCCCTTAAAATACAAACAGGATCAACCATGGATAGAAAAATTATCCTAGGTACTATATTAAATAAGTTTGAACCTCTATATGAAGAATTCGTTAAAAAAGAAACTATTGAATCATCTATAAAAATATGCAAAAATAATTCTGCTGCTATAGGTAAAAACATACGTATAATTCAAAATAGAAACGAAAGACAGGCAAAAGCAGTGGATTTAGCTGAAGATGGTGGATTAATCGTACAATATGAAAATGGTTCTTTTGAAAAATTAATATCTGGAGAAATTTCTATAAGAGGTCTTGATAAATATATTTAAAAGGATTAAAACTTTGATATTTAAATCATAATAAAAATAGCAACAAAATATGTTTAAGGATGTGCTAAAAATTGATTTTAATAAAAAACGTAGAAGTATTTAATCCTAAATCCATGGGAAAAATAAGTATATTAACCTGTTTTGATAAAATAGCTTACATATCTAAAAAGATAGACTTTCCATCTAGTAATTTTCCTAAAGTTGAAATAATAGATGGAGATGATTTAATTGCAATTCCCGGTTTAATTGACCTCCACATACATATAAATGGGGCTGGAGGTGAAGGAGGCTTTAATAACAGAACTCCTGAACTAAACCTTACGAATCTTACTTTGAACGGTATCACTACCTGTGTAGGACTTTTGGGAACGGATGGAATTACAAGAAATATGGGAGGACTTATAGCTAAAGCCCGGGCTCTTGAAAAGGAAGGTATAACCACATTCTGCTGGACAGGATGTTACTCCGTACCCACAAGAACCCTTACAGACAGCGTAAGGGGAGACATTGTACTCGTAGATAAAATAATAGGAGCTGGTGAAATAGCTGTATCTGATCACAGAGACAGCCATCCTTCTGAAGAAGATTTAATACATCTAGCTTGTGAAACAAGGATAGGTGGTATCATTTCAGGCAAATGTGGTGTACTTCATATGCATCTAGGAGATGGGAAAAAAGGTATGACTCCTCTATTTGATTTAATAGATAAATCAGACATACCTTTTGAAAACTTGCTGCCTACACATTTAAATAGAAACAGTTTAATATCCAAACAAGCTTTAGAATATTTAAAAATGGGTGGATTTATAGACATAACTACTGGAATTAAAAATGAAGGAGATACTGCTCAAAGTGCCCCAGAACTCTACAATAAAATTTTAAAGGAAAACATATCTCCTTATCACATAACTATGAGTTCTGATGCAGGAGGGAGTATGCCTTTATTTGACGATAAAGGAAATTTAACAAAATTGACAGTAGGACTCCCCTCTACAGATATGGAGTCAATAAGAGAGTGTATAAAAATGGGTATATCTATGGAAGAATCCATAATTCCTTTCACTTCATCTCCTGCAAAATTTTTAAAATTTGAACATAAGGGCAATCTCCTTGAAGGTTACGATGCAGATATAATTTTATTAGATAAAAAACTGAACATACATACCCTTATGAGTAAAGGCAAAATTATGGTTCAAAATTATGCCCCAGTAGTATACGGAACCTTTGAGAACAGTTGACAGTTCACAATTCACAATTCACAGTTATTGAAATTTTGCCTGAAGGCAAAATAAACTTAATCGATTTTCAGCTTTCGCTGAAAATCCTCATTAATTGTGCACTGTCCATTGTGAATTGTGCATTGCCTAAATTGATATTATAACTTCCTCATAAGGAATTATTGTCTTTGCCCTAAGCATTGCATTTTTCACTGCATTTACAATACCTGAGCAGCATGGTACTTCCATCCTCACTACAGTTATACTTTTCAAATCATTTTTTTCTATAATTTCAGTTAATTTATCTTCATAATATTTAATGTCGTCTAACTTAGGACATCCTATTACTGTAATGTGATCCTTTATAAATTTTTTATGAAAATCTCCACAGGCATATGCAGTACAATCAGCAGCTACAAGTAACTTTGCATTCTTAAGATAAGGTGCATTTGTATTTATAAGGCTCAATTGAACAGGCCACTGTGTTAACTCAGAATCAGCACTAAAATCTTCTAAATTCTTTTTATCTGTATACGCATTTTTATCTGAAGCTCTTTCTATTTTTCTAGCTGCTGTACCTGGACATCCGCAAGGCATAACTTCTTCCTTTTCCTTTTCTTTAGCCTTTTTAGCAACTAGTTTCTCGTCATAATCCTTACTTTCTCTTTCAATTATATTTATAGCTCCTGTAGGACATTCAGGAAGACAATCACCAAGTCCGTCACAGTACTCATCACTTATGAGCTCAGCTTTTCCATTTACAAGTTCAATAGCACCTTCGTGACATGCATTTACACAAAGTCCACATCCATTGCATTTCTCTTTATTTATATTAACAATTTTTCTTATCATAATATTTTCTCCTCCTTACTTTACTGTCTATATTATAATAAAATGCAGTCACAAAATCTGTAACATATGTTACTAAGTCTAAAGAGTAAATAGCAAATAATACTACATTTCCTTTTAAATAGAGAAAAGGAAACGAAAATTTCGTTTCCTTCCCTACTACTTATTGTAACATTATCTGCATCCACATCCGCAACATAATAATAACAGTATTATTATTATTACTACTTCTTTTCCTCTACCACCGTGTCTACAACATGACATAAAGAACCCTCCTTATCTTCCTAAAATAATTCTAAGCTATCTAATTTCTCATCATTTGCTCTACACTTTTATTATATTAATTAAGTTTATAAAGGTTACTATTAAGTTAAAGAACTTACATTTTTAGGATCAGTAACTACTAGCAGCCACAACCGCAGCATAGTAATAATATTATTATAATTATTACTACCTCTTTTCCGTAACACCCACATCTGCGTGACATAAAGTTTCCCTCCTTGTCTTCTTTTAATATTTTTATAAATATTTATTGATTCTCACTTTTCATCATCTGTTCTATACTTCTATAATATTAATCAAGTTGATAAATGTTACTCATAATTTTTTTGGCGTAGAAATAAAAGCTATAGGAATACCAATAGGAAGGTAATAATATAATCTGAATAAATAAAACTTAGGAATTTGGCTTCCTAAGTTTTATTTTTAATTAAGATTGTTTTTCTCTATAAGCTCATGTCCTTCTATCCAATCTACAAATTGTCTTGCAGTTCTTGCAGAACGTCCATTATACCAGAGTTCCCATTTAAGAGCCTCTCTATGTAGAGTATCTTTATCTATATCTAATTTTCTCCTTTTAGCTATTCCGTCCACAATCTGCAAATACTTATTTTTATCTGGAGATACAAATATTACGTTTATTCCAAATCTATCTGCCAGTGAAAGTTTTTCCTGCACACTATCTCCTTCATGTACTTCCCCTTCGGAGCCAGAATAAGAAGATGTCATTCTCTCATTGAAATATTCCTTTACAAGATGTCTTCTATTTGATGTGGCGTATATTATAACATTTGAAGATTTATTTTCAAGTCCCCCTTCAAGTATAGACTTAAGTGCAGTATAACTTTCTTCATCATCACCAAATACAAGGTCATCTATAAATATAATAAATTTTTCAGGTCTGTTTTTTAATTTTCTTATTATATTTGGGAAATCCACAAGATAGGATTTCGGAAGTTCAATCATACGAAGTCCCTGAGTATAATATTTATTGAGTATTGCTTTTACTGTAGATGATTTACCAGTCCCTCTGTCTCCATGAAGAAGTACATTGTTTGCAAAAAATCCATTTAAAAACTGCAGTGTATTTTCTATTACTATTTGATGCTCTCTCTCATATCCAATAAGATCTGAAAGTAAAATAGGATCAGGATTTTCAATTCCCTTAAAAAATCCTTTGCCCTCATCATGTTCCCATATAAAGGCCCTATAACGAGCAAAAATTCCACAACCATAATGTTCATGAAACTCTTCAATATCATCCATACATTCATCCCAGTTATCACTGTGATAAAGTTTTTCTTTTATGTCTTTTACATATTCTGGACTGTTTATACCTTCAAAATCAACTTCTGCTTTCCACTCTGGAAATGTTTCTACCACCTGTTTTAATTTACCTTCAGAAATATAACTTAACATACCTTCCTTTACGTCAACGGAAGTTAATTTAGCAATACAACAAAGATTTCTTAAATCGCTTTTAGCAGCTTTCTTAATTACATCTTCTTCTTTTTTTAATTCTTTGCTTTCAGCTTTCATAGAAAATGGATTCTCGTTAAAAATCAATTTATCCATAATATATTCTTGTAGAGAACAGTATCCACTTTTTACTAATTTAAAAAAGAAATCATTGTACATATTTGCAGCACAACCTATATTGATTTTCCCCATATCAATATAACTTATAAGGTTTCTTAAGCTCCCTATTACATCATCTTCAAGTAAACTTCTATAGATAGATATCGAATCGAAAGCTAATTTTGCATATTTTACTTCAAAAATATTTTTTAAATTTATGCTTTTCATAAAAAACCCCCCTGTGTATCTTTTTTTTAGTACATATTTCATTTTAACATACCCATGTATGATTTTAAATCCTACAGGACATTCTATGTTAGGTATATGAAAGAAAATAATAAGTCAAAGACGCAAAATAGGCTAGCATACTGACTAGTTATTTTTTTGAATATGCCTTATACTATACATAAACTTAAAATTATCGTAAGTTATGGGGGATAATTATGGATATAACAAATTTAAAATTAGAGAACTTGAAAGAAAATCTAAGAAATATTAAAAGCGCAATAATTGCCTTCTCAGGTGGAGTGGACAGCACTTTTTTGCTAAAAGTTGCCCATGACATCCTGGAAGATAAAATAATATCAGTTACCGCTGCCTCATCTACTTATCCTAAAAGAGAATTGGAAGAAGCTAAAAAATACGCAAAATCAATAGGTGTAAGACACATAATTATACAATCAGAAGAACTAGATATTAAAGGATATAAAGAAAATCCTGTAGACAGATGTTACTACTGCAAAAAAGAATTATTTTCAAAGCTAAAAAAAATTGCGGAAGAAAACAATGTGGCTTACATTTTAGATGGAGCAAATTTAGATGACACTAAAGACTTTAGACCTGGTATGAAGGCAGCTGAAGAACTAGGCATATTAAGTCCCCTAAAAGAAGCCGAACTTACCAAAGAAGATATCAGAAATCTTTCAAAAAAAATGGGACTTCCAACCTGGAACAAGCCTTCTTTTGCATGCCTATCTTCCAGGTTTCCTTATGGAAATGAAATCAACATCCAAAAATTAAAAATGGTAGAAGATGCAGAACAATTTTTACTAGATTTAGGTTTTAAACAAGTTAGGGTAAGACACCACAATGAAATTGCACGCATTGAAGTAGATCCAGAAGAAAGATATAAGTTTTTTAATGTAAATTTAATGGATAAAATCGGGAAAAAGTTAAAAGAAATAGGTTTTACCTATGTCACACTAGATATGTTAGGTTATAAAACTGGCAGTATGAATGCTGTATTAAAAAATTCTAAATAAAGAACCTTTATAGAGTTTCTAAGCAAAAAATCAACTTATACTCTGGATATTTTTAATTCTTAACTTAAAAATATACCTGCGTATAAGTTGATTTTTCATTTAGGGACTCTATAATTCTTAAAATTCTATTTTCACATTATATTCCTTAAGCCATGTATTTACTTGAATAAGATACGCAACAAGCTGAGGCCCTCTCATAAGCTGACCAAACCAAGGTGCTTTAAAAGAAGATCCACCTGTGTCTATTAATGTTTTAACTGATTTTTTATCTATAAGGGGCAAAATAGGAGAACTCTTATCTTTCATAATATCTGCCATACGTTTTGTAACTATTTTTGTGTATTCTGGATTATGAGTTTTTGGATAAGGGCTCTTTTTTCTTTCAATAATTTCCTTTGGAAGTATTCCTTCCAGGGCCTTTCTTAGTAGTCCCTTTTCTCTGCCTTTATAAAATTTTATCTCTGGTGGTATATTAAAAGCATACTCCACCAATCTATAATCTGCAAAAGGTACCCTAACTTCCAAACTATTAGACATACTCATACGATCTTTCCTATTTAAAAGTGTTATCATAAACCATTTTATATTTAAATAAAACAATTCCCTCATTCTGTACTCTAATTTAGATTCACCATCTATATGGGGAACCTGCTTTATACTACTTTTATATTGTTCATTTAGATATTCTTCCAAATCAAGGGATTTTAATTCATCAGATAATATTTCCTTTCTTGAATTAATAGATTTTGACCATGGAAAAGTATCAGCATTAATGTCTTCCGGTCTTCTATACCACGGATATCCTCCAAAAATTTCATCTGCACATTCTCCTGACAATGCTACTGTGTTATCTTTTCTTATTTCCCGGCAAAAAAGATACAGTGAAGAATCAATATCTGCCATCCCGGGCAAATCACTAGCTCTTACTGAGTCATAAAGGGCATCTGCCAAATCAGAACTTGTATTTATAATTCCGTGATGGACACTTTTTATATAATCTGACATTTTTAGTGCCCAAACTCTATCTGGTGTAGGTTCAAAAGAATTTGCCTTAAAGTATTTGTCATTATCTTCATAATCAATAGAGTAGGTATTTAAAGTCTTCCCTTGTTTTCTAAACTCTGCTGCAGCTACTGTAGATATAGCGCTAGAATCAAGTCCTCCTGAAAGCAGCGTACAAACGGGTACATCTGCTACAAGCTGTCTTTTAATAGCATCTACAAGCAGAGCTTTTACATGCTGAGCTGTTGTTTCTGTATCTTCATTGTGAATTTTACACTGTGGTTTCCAGTACTCTCGCAGCTTAATACCATACTTATCGTATAAAATATAATTGGCAGGTGGCACTTCATATATGCCTTTAAATACGCCCCCACCCAAAGATCTAGCTGGACCAAGAGCAAATATTTCAGTCAAACCATCCCTGTCAACTACAGGTTCAATAAGAGGATGGGCCAGTAAGGTTTTTATTTCAGAACCAAATATAAGTGAATTGTTCTTCACTGTATAAAACAAAGGTTTTACTCCCAGTGGATCCCTGGCCATAAATATCTGATTTTTACCTTCATCCCATATTGCAAAAGCATATATACCATTTATATATTTCAAACAATTTATACCCCAATGGATGTAACTGGTTAGAAGTACCTCTGTATCAGAATAGGAATTAAAAGAATAATTTTCTTTTATAAGTAATTTTCTTAAATCCTCGGTATTATAAAGTTCCCCATTGTATACAATAATATATCTCCTGCCACCTACACTCTTTGACATGGGCTGCGCACCACCAGAAGGGTCAACAACTACAAGTCTCCTGTGCCCTAAGAGTGCATTTTTAGAAAAATAATAACCTACATCGTCAGGTCCTCTTTTCTTTAAAGTATCTGTCATATTTAAAATAACATCTCTATTTTTAGAAATGTCTTCTTTTAAATTAATCCATCCTGCAATTCCACACATAAGAAGCCGCCTCCGAATAAATATTATTAACGTACATATAATTTAATCTATGATTTTAAAAATATATATGTGAATAATTTTTTATTTATTGAAAGCAAAAGTTTTCAATTACTCTATTTTAATGTATCAAAGGTGTATCCTTTTGACTTTAGATACTGTATTACTTCAGGAAGAGCTTGTACTGTTGTACCCTTTGCAGCAGCATCATGCATCAAAACTACTACGGTATTATCATTACTGTATTTCCTAAGCTCATTTAATAAAACATCTACAGGAACATTATTTCTCATAGCATCCCCAATCCAATCATTCCAATCCACATAATGATATCCTGCTTTTGTAACTGCCTCTTTAAAAGGATTCAAATTTAAATAACGTGTGTTAAAAGAACCACCTGGAAATCTCATAAGTTTTAAATTGTAATTTTTCCCCACTATGGACTTAATTACTGTATCACATCTGTTTACGTCATTTACAAATATTGATGGGTCTTGCCTATATCTAAGTTCATGGCTGTAAGTATGATTTGCAACTACATGTCCTTCTTTTACTTCTTCTTTTACCAAATCCTTATTCATTTCAGCATTTTGCCCAATTAAAAAGAAAGTTGCTTTTATATTATTTTGTTTCAATATTGCAAGTATTTTAAGAGTATTTTGGGAAGGACCATCATCAAAAGTTAAATAAGCCACTTTCTTTCCATCTGTTCTCTTGGTTTTCCAAGGCATATACGCTCCTGCAGGCTCTTTTGTTGTAAATCTCTCTTTTAGTTCATCCTGCTGTTTTTTTTCAAAGCTTTTCTGCTGCTCCATTTTATTAGAAGCAGTTAAAACTGCATGTTTTCTAGATGCAACTTTAGTTCCTATAAAAAATGCCCAACCAAAAATACATAGGAAAAGGACTCCTATAATTACATTATTTCTTCTCTTGATAATTCTATTTTTTCTAATTTTCTCATTATATTTATTCATCAGTTCCATCTCCCTACTAAGATTCTAATGTCATAAGTAAAATTTAAAAATAGTATTGCGATACCTCCCTTTAACTTCATTAATTTCCCTACTTATAGTATAATAAATAATCACATTTTGCTATACATTATGATAAAATGTAATCATTTTGTAATTTATTCTAACTATTCATTGTATATATTCTAAAAAGTCTGAAATTATTCATTGGCATAAAAAAACTATAGAGAAACTGTTATGGAATTAACACTTCTCTATAGTTACATTAACTTAGCTATTTTTTTATTTTAAAGGAGCTTTTAAGGGATACTATTCTATTAAATACTAGTTTGCCTTCTTTTGCAAACTTAGGATCAACATTAAAATATCCATGTCTGAAAAATTGAAATTTTTCACCTGATTTTGCGTTCTTCATATCAGGTTCTAAAAATCCATTTAATATTTCTAAAGAATTTGGATTTACATTATCTAAAAATGAATCACTGCCTTCTTCTTCCTTTTGATCTAAAATCAAAGGCTCATAGAGTCTTATTTCTGCTGGAATTGCATTACTTGCATTTACCCAGTGAAGTGTTCCTCTAACTTTTCTTCCGTCAGGACTGTTTCCTCCCTTTGATGCAGGATCATAGCTGCAGTGAAGTTCTTTTATATTTCCTTCTTCATCCTTTATGACTTCTTCACATTTTATAAAATAGGCACCTTTTAACCTGACTTCATTTCCTGGAAATAATCTATAATATTTTTTAGGTGGATTTTCCATAAAATCTTCCTGTTCAATGTATATCTCTTTTGAAAAAGATACTTTTCTATTTCCAGCTTTAGGATCATCTGGGTTATTTTCAATTTCAAAAGTATCACATTGTCCTTCAGGATAATTTGTTATTACAACTTTTAGTGGCTTTAAAATAGCCATAGTTCTAGGTGCCTTTGTTTCCAGATCATCTCTTAAAAAATAATCTAGCATTCGGGAATCTACTACGCTGCTTGCTTTTGCCACACCTATGGCTTTACAGAAATTACAGATAGATTCTGGTGTAAATCCTCTTCTTCTAAGTCCCGCAATAGTTGGCATACGTGGATCATCCCAGCCATCTACAAAATTTTCATCTACTAATTTTTTAAGTTTTCTTTTACTCATTACCATATTTGTAATGTTAAGTCTTGCAAACTCTATCTGCTTTGGTACATTTTCCATTTCACATTCACGTACTATCCAATCATAAAGTGGTCTGTGGTCTTCAAACTCAAGTGTACATATAGAGTGAGTTACTCCTTCAATGGCATCTTCTAGTGGATGTGCAAAATCATACATAGGATATATACACCACTTATCTCCAGTATTGTGATGGGATGCATGAGCTATACGATATAAGACTGGGTCTCTCATATTTATATTAGGAGAGACCATATCAATTTTAGCTCTTAAAACCTTTTCTCCATCCTTAAATTCACCATTTTTCATTCTTTCAAACAATTCAAGATTTTCCTCTATAGTTCTATTTCTATAAGGACTTTCCTTTCCAGGTTTAGTCAAAGTACCCCTGTATTCTCTTATTTCATCTGGAGTCAAATCGCACACAAAAGCCTTACCTTTTTTTATTAAAAGTAACGCCCTTTTATACATTTCATCAAAATAGCTAGAAGCAAAGTGCAATTCATCCCAGTCATATCCAAGCCATTTTACATCCTCTTTTATTGACTCTACATATTCTGTATCCTCTTTTGAAGGATTGGTATCATCAAATCTTAAATTAGTTCTTCCACCAAATTCATCTGCTAATCCAAAATTTAAAACTATCGACTTTGCATGGCCTATATGTAAATACCCATTGGGTTCTGGAGGAAACCTTGTTATTATTTTTTTATACTTTCCTGATTCCATGTCTCCTGTTACTATATTTTTAATAAAATTTGATGAACTCTTGTTTTCTTCCATAAGTTAACCATCCTTTTCTAAAACTTATTTATATGTCTATCAGAATTGACCAAATCATGATTTGGATTCTCTGATTGCAAGAAAAGGCATTTTTTATAAGTAAATGCCTTTTCTAAATATCTATACAAATTGCTTGTTTTTAATATAAATTCTAAAGGCTATCTCTTCTACAAGTGAAAAAATGCTAGATGTTATAAAGTACAGTCCAAGTGCTATTGGAGCTTTAATTGTTATTAAAAGTCCAATTACCCCAGGAAGTATAGCTGACATTTTATTGTACTGCACTTCCTTATACACTTTAAAATAATCTATAGAATTTACTAGGCCAGGCAGCATTGAAATGATCGAATACATTATAGGAACCATGAAATAATTATCACTTAATTTTATTGAGGTTACCCAAGGTATTAGTACTGTACCTGAAACCACAGGCATTCTCACAATGGTACTATACAGTCCACCTATTATAGGAAGCTGAATAATTGTAAGCAAACATCCAAACATACTTTTTAAATTATCTTTGTAACAATTTTGTATTTCCTTTTCCATCTTAAGCTTATTATTTTTATACTTAATTTTTATGTCCTCCATATTTTGGGCAATTTTTTGCTGTTCTAAAATACTGAACCTCTGTTTCATAGACATAGGCATCAGCAGTACCTTCACACTTAAAGTGAGAATAACAATCGCAATACCCCAATCTCCCGTAAAATTAAATACATGATTGAGCAAAACACCCAGTAAATTAAAAATAATGTTCATATAATATCTCCTATCTTTTAATTATTATATTTTAAAACATTATTTTTAAATAAGGCTGTGTAAAGTATATCCACACTTTATATTTTTCATAACTTACATACTGTTTTATATATAATTTTTTGGGATAACTCAATGCCCTTAAAACTATACATTCTATTAAATTATACCTAATACTTTTTCTTAAGGCTCTATGTACCTGCAAAACACTAGAAAAAACTACACTTATACACATAAACAACAAGATAAAGTAAAAAATATTAAAATAGTCCATGTTCATAATAAACATTCCTTTAAACTAGATTATATATAAATAAAATCAAGTACTTTTATATGATATTACCATATAATGATTTTATATTCAATATAAACCCTTTAATTATTCAGGTATGCTAAGGTCATACCTGAATTTTAGATACAACAAAAAGGGATCTTATTTATTATTTCAGCTGAAAATTTTATGAATATTAAAAAATTTTATTTGAATTAATCTTTGAAATACATCTCTGTTTTAGTTATAATTAATCGAGTAAAACTTTATTCATATGGCTAAACATTTATCATAACGGAGGGAATATTATGAAAATAAATCAATTACCAAAGTATTTCAAAGAAATTCATGGTGAACTGTGGTTTGAAGAATTTGAAGTTGAGAAAAAAAATTTAAAAATCACTTATAAAGTTAACAAAGTACTTTCTTATTTGAAATCACCCTATCAAGAAGTAGCTTTGATTGACACTGAGGCATTTGGTCCATGTCTTGTACTAGATGGAGTGATGCAGTCTACTTCGGCAGATGGTTTTATATACAATGAAATGATAACCCATATTCCAGTACTTACCCATAAAAAACCAAAAAAGGTTTTGGTAATTGGTGGAGGAGATTGCGGGGCAGTGCGTGAACTTTCAAAATATGAAGAACTTAAAACAATTGATATGGTTGAACTGGATGAAATAGTAACACAGGAATGTATAAAGTTTCTTCCAGATATAAGTGGAGGACCAGATTTTGATAAAAGAGTGAATTTTAAATTTGGAGATGGTGTTCAATATGTTAAAAATACAGATATTAAATATGATGTAATAGTAGTTGATTCACCAGATCCAGAGGGACCTGCCAAAGATTTATTTGGAGAAGAGTTTTATAAAAATGTAAAGAAAACATTAAATTCTGATGGGGTAATGGTATGTCAAAGTGAATCTCCAATGCTGCATCGTGATATAATCGAAAGCACGAGAAAGATATTGAAAAGTAATTTTAAAATTGTAAAAACATATGTAGCTTTTGTTCCAACTTATCCTGGAGGATTGTGGAGTTTTACAATGGCGTCAGATGTCTATAATCCTTGTAATATAGATGTAGATAGGTTACCTTTAAATACTCGCTATTTAACAAAACAAATTACAAAATCTTGCTTTGATCTTCCAAATTTTATAAGTGATTTAAAATAAAAATATTTATTCATATTTTAGAACAAAAATAGAGTTATTGAATATACTAACTAATGGTAGTATATAAAAAAGGAGCGTATATATATTTGAATATATATGTAGTCCGTCCAGGAGACTCCATATGGCCTATAGCTAGAAGATTTGGAGTTTATCCGGACAGTATAATAAAGGCTAACAGCCTTAATCCAAGGGAAAGTTTAGTGGTTGGACAATCAATTGTAATTCCATCCAGGGAAAGAGCCTATAGGGTTAAAGCAGGAGATTCACTGTGGTCTATAGCTCAAAAATTTGGTGTTTCCGTAAATAGCATACTAAATTTAAATAACATGTCAAGCTCTTCCGCGATCTATCCGGGGATGATACTTAGGATACCTGAAAAATCCAAAAACTATGGAACTATTGAAACAAATGGTTTTATACAACCTTCTACTGATGAAAATGAAACTAGAATTGTAATTAATGCAGCACCATATCTAACTTATATAACTCCTTTTAGTCATCATATTACTGCAGAAGGAGGATTGACTCCACTTAGGGATGAAACAATTATTACGGTTGGAAAAAATAATAGGGTTGCCCCCTTACTTTCAGTTACAAATTTATCTGAAAAAAACTTTGATACTGAGTTAATAAGGAATTTCCTTAATAATGAGAAAGCTCAGAACAATCTTATAAATAATATGATAGATATGATGAGGAAAAAAGGTTATTATGGAACTATAATAGATTTTGAGAGGATTCCACCAGAAGATAGAACAAAATATAACCGCTTTCTTGAGAAGTTGGTAGCAAGGCTTCATCCACTGGGATATGTAGTTGGAACTGCACTAGCACCTAAAACATATGATGTAAAAGCTGGTGCTTGGCATGGAGCTCATGATTACAGTGCCCACGGTAGGATAGTTGATTTTGTAATAATAATGACTTACGAATGGGGTTGGTCAGGAGGCCCACCTATGGCCGTTGCCCCAATTAATGAAGTGAGAAAAGTAATAAATTATGCTGTAACTGTAATACCTCCTAAGAAGATAATGATGGGAATGCCCCTTTACGGGTACGACTGGACACTTCCATATACCCCAAGAGGAGAATTCGCAGAAAGTGTTGGAAACAGAGAAGCTGTAGATAGAGCAAGAAGGTACGGAGTTGCCATAAGGTATGATGAAAAGGCACAATCCCCATATTATAACTATATAGATGAAGAAAGACGGCAGCACATAGTTTGGTTTGAAGATGCAAGAAGTGTAGAGGCAAAATATAAACTTGTAAGTGAATATGGACTTCGAGGCGTTAGTTACTGGGTTCTAGCAAAGCCATTCCCGGAAAATTGGCAGGTACTTGATAATATGTTTAATATTGAAAAAGTTATACCAGCTCAGTGATATGTTTAAAATATAACTGCGAAAGCAGTTTTTCCCCCATAGTTTAATTATTGAAAACTGTTTAATGCTATTTTGTATTTAGTGTTAAACAGTTTTGTATTTTTACTTCAAAATTTCCACATTAGCCCAAATTTCTACATCTAAAATATTGGATGGCTATGGAATGATTTGAATAATAATAACAGCTAATTATAAAGTTTTCACATCTTCTGCAAGAGATTTATCTTTTATAGCTACTTCTGTTAATGGCAGATTGTATTTTTGCCTGATTAGATTTTCTATTTCAATGGATAGTTCAGGATTATCCTTTAAATATTGTTTGGCACTTTCTCTACCTTGTCCCAGTCTATTTTCTTTGTATGAAAACCATGCACCACTTTTTTCAACTATTCCTTCATTAACACCTACATCTATTATGTTACCTTCATTAGAAATACCTTCATTATACATTATGTCACATTCAGCTTGCTTAAAAGGAGGTGCAACTTTATTCTTTGTTACTTTTATTCTAGTTCTGTTTCCTAGAATCTCTTCACCAGTTTTTATAATATCAATTTTTCTTATATCCAATCTTATGGAAGAATAAAATTTAAGAGCGCGTCCACCTGTTGTTGTCTCCGGATTTCCAAATATAATGCCAATCTTTTCTCTTAATTGGTTTATGAATAATATTACACATTTAGATTTACTAATTGCTGCAGTTAGCTTTCTTAAAGCCTGAGACATTAATCTGGCCTGAAGTCCAATATGAGAATCACCCATCTCCCCTTCAATTTCAGCTTTGGGAACAAGTGCTGCTACAGAATCAACTACAATTACATCTATGGCATTGGATCTTACAAGTGATTCAGTTATCTCTAATGCTTGTTCACCAGTATCAGGCTGACTTACTATCAGATCGTCAATGCTAACTCCTAACTTCTTTGCATAAGATGGATCTAAGGCGTGTTCAGCATCAATAAATGCTGCTGCACCACCTCTCTTTTGTGCTTCTGCTACTATATGCAGTGCCACAGTAGTTTTACCTGAAGATTCATGTCCATATATTTCTACTATTCTACCTCTTGGAACCCCTCCAACTCCCAGTGCTATATCTAATGACAGACATCCTGTGGGTATGGTTTCTATATTCATTGATGCATCTTCCCCAAGTTTCATAATAGAACCTTTTCCAAATTGTTTTTCTATATGATGCATAACAGTATCTATAGCTGCAAGCTTATTATTATCTATATTCATTGATATCAATCCTTTCTTGCTTTTTAAAATTAGGAGGGAACCCCCAATTAACTTTAGGATTTTCTCTTTGTTGACTTTGTCGCTGATTTCCTTTTAAGAGGTGCTAATCTTGCCTTTTGCTCCTCTAGTTCAGCTGCTTCTCGTTCTTTTTCTTTTCTTTCCAGTTCTAACTGCTCTTGTCTTATATGCAATTCTTCCAGTACATTCTCCTGTATATTTGGATCAACTGTTTTTAGGAACTTTTCAAATGCTTCTGGATATAGAAATACCTTTGTCCCAATTTCATTCTGAAACTGCACCCATATCTTATGGTTACTTAACTCTGTAACAACCCCCCTTCCAAACTTTATATGATCTACTTTTTTATTTACTAAGGTCAATTCTTATACCTCCTTCAATTTACTTGTATCAACATCAATATGAATAGTTGTATTTTTCAAGCATAGTCTCAAGTATAAATTACATATTTGCGTTCTGTAAACGTTTTTAAATGCATTTTCACAAAATTGAATATAATAACTCCTCTTTAAACCAATGTGTTATCTTCTGAATATCTAGAACGCTTTTGCAATATATGTTTTAAAAACTTTACCTTATTATTCCTCCTTTCTAAAAAACAAAAATAGTAGGAGTCCTCTTTGTATTTTAACACAAAAAAATTGATGAATGTAAGTAAAATTTTTACACAAGCATTACTTTTTTAATAATGGACTAGCTTCTTAAATTAGCGTGCCCTATAAAAAACAGAAAGATTAAAAGTCATTATTTGAGTAAAAATAGACAATCATCATTTATAATAACTAATATGGTAATATATATTCTATATTACTTCATATTAATCAAATTATCATAGAATATCTAGTATTTTTGCAAACAAATTTTTAAAAAATTGCTTACACACAAAAAATTGAAGTGCTATAATTAGCCATAGAAAGGGATGATAGTATGTGACTTCATTAGTGTCGCTTTATTATTTATTGATAGCAAAAAACATGCAGTGCTTTATGTAAACTAGACTTACGTGTAAAGCACCACATGTTTGACTAAAATTATATCAAATTAATTTTTAAAAAGTCAAGAACTATTTTTATATTTCATAATCTTCATTTACTAGTTTTATACATTGGCTATTTTAAAGATTTAAAGAATAGTTTTGTTATTTGCTGTTATTTTGTAGAAATACGTTCACGAATATATGGAACAACTTCATCGGGTGAAATGTTCAAAGCTGTTGCAAACTCTTCATATAATTGTTTTTCTGTAATTTTCATAATATGTTCATCTGTCTTCAGTAGTTTTTTCCCAATAATAGATTCTTGCTTTTTCTCGAGATATATTGTCTTAATAATTTTTATCAATTCTTCGCATTTTCCCGTTCTAAGAGCGGATTTAAAATTTTCATTTCTTTGTCTGTAATCATCTATCCAAATTGTATCCTGTTCTGGCATAGTCGCTATCAATGATAAAATATCATCTTTTGTTATGATTTTTCTCATTAAAACTTTTGGATTATTAACAGGGGTTTTAATTATCATCGTACTATTATAAACTGGTTTCAAAACATAGTAATCCTCTTCATATTTGCCTAAATATTTTTCTTTCTTAATATCTATAATTTGGCATACACCTGTTAAACCATATACAACATAATCGTTTACTTTAAACATAAATATTTCTCCTTGCTTATGAGTTTTTAAATATCATTTTCATATATAAATTTGAACAATAGTAAAATAGAAAAAGAGCATGTTCATTATATTAATAGCTCCTCATCCTAATAATAATTATACTATTTTAAAAATTTTTTTGTAAGCGATTTTTTACTAAACTTAATATAAAAAAGTTGTTATTTTACGATAATTCAATTAAGCGGAAGAAATATATGCTTATTTTAATATATAAACCTGAATTATTCAATGAATTATTACAAGACAAAATTTACAGCATACAAATTCCTGAACATATAGTTTTTGATATAAGAAGAACTGTATAAAGAAAAGTGGTATTGAACTTAAGATATCAAATGACATGAAATCAATTTAAGGGAACGTACTTAGAGTTGATTTACAAATCTAGGTACGTTCTCACGTTCCCCCTATTTCTAGTTAATATTTACTCAATTGTTCTTGATAAACTTTTTTTATTTTCTCAATAATACTATATTCATTAAAACTTTTATTGTAAATATTAGAGACTTTCATTATTCCCATAAGGCTATTAGTTAAAAAAATACTATCTGCTGATATTAAATTCTCCTTACTGAATTCACCTTCAATAACATCAAAGTTATTTATTATAAACTTTCTTACTGTACCCTCAAGTAATCCGCATTTTTTAGATGGAGTATATATTTTTTTATTCTTTATAAAAAACACATTGGATACACTTCCCTCAGCTAGTTTACCCTCAGTGTTGAAAAACAACACCTCATTATATCCCTCGTCAATACATTTTTCATGTTCTAATATATTTTCTAAATAATTTAAAGATTTTAAGTATGTAAGCTTAGAAAACTCATTTCTCTTAGCAGAACTTATTTTAATTTTAAAACCTCTCCTATATTGTTCCTCAGTATAATTATTTTTTCTAGTATTAAACAATGTATTTCTCTCTGTAACCACTAGCTTTAACACACAATTATTGCACTGAAGCTTCTTCACAGCATCTATAACTTCATCTTCAGTAATTTCCCTATTTATTCCTATAATAGAAAGACCTTTATTTATCCTATATAAATGATCTTCAAGAAAAAGCGGCATATTGTTCACGAGCATAGTTTCAAAAAGTCCTCTTCCAAAATAGAAACCACTATCTAAAAAAACTTTATCATCTTCTACTATCTTACCATTTAAGAGCATCATAACTGCATTCACCCCTTTATAATACATTCATCAAAGCTTTAGCCTTATCTAGTGTTTCATCATATTCCGCTTCATCATCAGATTCCCAGGTAATTCCTCCACCAACCCCTAAATAAGCCTTTCCATCTTTCATAAGTATAGTTCTAATAACTATATTTAAATCTGCATTGCCATCAAAACCTAAGTATCCTATACATCCTGTATAAATATTTCTCCTAGTAGGTTCTAATTTCTCAATTACTTCCATAGACCTTACCTTAGGTGCACCAGTTATAGAACCACCTGGAAAACATGCTTTTATGCAGTCTACTGCTGTATATTCATCTTTTAATTCTCCTATAACAGTTGATACCAAATGGAATACTGTACTATACTCCTCTAATTTAAAAAGTTCTGTTACCTTTACAGAATAAGGTTTACAGACTTTACTTAAATCATTTCTCTCTAAATCTACAATCATTAATAACTCAGACTTATCTTTTTCACTATCTATAAGTTCTTGTCTGTTTTTTAAATCTTCCTCTTTATTTTTGCCTCTAGGTCTTGTCCCTTTAATAGGTCTTGTTTGAACAATGTTGTTTCTTATTTTCAAAAATCTCTCTGGTGAAGAAGATACTATACTAAAATCTTCAACATTCATTAATGCAGCAAATGGTGCTGGATTTATATGTCTTAAATCTTTATATACTTCATAAGGATCTTTTTTTGTTTCACAGCAGAATCTTTGAGTCAAATTTGTAATATAAACATCCCCATTTCTTATATACTGTCTAACCTTTTCTACTGAATCTATATATTCATCCTTGCCAAAGTTTGATACAAATTCTGTGTCACTGTTATTTACTTCTCTATATTTAATTTTATGCCCTTTGGATATTTTATCTTTTAATTCATTAATACTATCTCTTTCTGACTTTAATATACCCAAAGAAGTAATATAAGTTTTCTTTTTTAAGTTGTCTACTATTATTGCATTATCATAAAAATAAAAAAAGCAGTCAGGTATTTTTACTTCTTCTATAGTCATAAAAGGAAGTTCTTCTATAATTCTCCCTACATCATAAGAAAAATATCCCATAGCTCCAGCTACATATGGAAGCTCTGTACTATTTTCAATTTTATATCTCGTAATAAGCTTTTTAAGTTCATTAAAAGGATCACCATTAAATTCTTTTTTATTTATAGTACAAATATTATTTTCATATTTAAAAGTAGTAAAAGGGTTTAATCCTATAAAAGAGTATTTGCCTAAATCTTCAGCACCCATACCACTATCTAAAATGGTAACTGTTCTATCTTCTTTAAACAATGAGTAAATATCAAAAGCATCTAGTTCTGTTTTTATTTCTTCAATGAAGAACTTCATATAATTCCCCCTTACTAAACATTCTTGCTTCTTCTATAAAATTCTTAAGCATTTCATGACCACATTCTGTCAGCTCTGCTTCAGGATGAAACTGTACTCCTTCAACTAGATAGTCTTTATGTCTAACACCCATTATAACTCCATCATCAGTTTCACAGGTTATATTAAGACACTTAGGAAGTGTTTCCTTTTCTATTATCAATGAATGATATCTTGTAACCTCTACAGGATTTTTGATTTCTTTAAATACTCCTATATTTTTATGATGCACTTTAAATATTTTACCATGTACAGGCTCTTTACCCTTTATTATATTAGCACCAAAAGCATACCCAATACATTGATGCCCAAGACATATACCTAAAATAGGAATTTTACCACTAAATTTTTTAATTATATCCACGCAAATACCCGATTGCTCAGGGGATTTAGGTCCTGGAGAAATTATAATCCCTTCTGGATGCATTTTCTCCACATCTTCCAATGTTAATTTATCATTTCTACAAACCTTAACCTCTTCATTCAGTTCTTCTAAATATCTTACTAGATTATATACAAATGAATCATAGTTATCAATCATAAGAAACATGAATTCTCACTCCTTGGCATTAAGTTATATTGTTTTTTAACCTTATTCATTTACATTTCAATACAATCATTTCTTTTATCTTCTAACAATAGCATCTGTTATAAGTGCAACTGACTGTTTACTTTAATAATTTGTTGACATTTATAACCAATTACCCCTTTTATGAAGTATTTTTATTATATTTAGAAACGACAAAGGCATACAGTGTAATTAGTTTATCCTTGTTATCAACAACAAATACCCTCACACGCTCCATTAAAGCGAAGAGTTATAAGAATTCTCTAGCTTTAACTAATTAAGAATTCTTATACTGTGTATACTAGAACCTTTTAACTTTAGTCCGTTAAGGTTCTTAGATGTACATAGGTTTGCTAAACCCTGGATAAGTTTTATACACTATATGCCTATATTTTTAAATATCATTATTAATAAAAAATATAAATTGAAATTTTAAATTTCTATAACCTCTTTGTAAGTATACCATATTGCAATAAATTATAGCAATATGAAAATAAATGTTCTACAAATGTCCACTATAAGAAAAATATGTGTTTTTATATAGAGTTTTATTAGAGATATAGCTCTGGATTTGCTGATATTTCTTTTACATCTGAAAAGAACAATGAACAGAGTGGTATCCATCAGCAACTGCATGATGAACCTGAATAGTTACTTTTATTGATTAGATTATAGTTCTATATAGCACTTATTATAACATATTTTACTTACTCTATAGAAGCAGGTAAGTGATACAGTTTGTGTCAAGTTCTAGTAGGCAATTTCTTTTTTGAAATTTTTCCATTATAAA
>DAISLB010000016.1:0-40692 GCA_036820645.1 Clostridium sp. | reverse complement strand
TTTTCTTAATTACATACAAATCCTTATAAACCAAAGGACTATCGTCCTAAAAAAATTAAGTGCGAAACTTCTGGTGCCGATGTTTTTTTTGAAGTAACTTTCCATTTTATGTGACCTGTACTCGAATTGATGAACACATATGAGTTAGATATAATAATCATATGGAGGATATATACTGAAGAATTTAAATCTGATGCTATAGACTTGTATTAGAAGAAGGTAGGTCTGTAGTTAACGTATCAAAGGATTTATGAATAAATGACCAGACTTTAAGGAATAAGAGAAGGGTACATTGTTCTCCAAATAGATTTATAGTTATTTAGAGAGCGATGTACTAGATTTAAAATATTAATTTAAGATAATAAGTAGGACTGTTCCACTGCATGTATCTGATCTACAAGCATTCGATTATAAGGAGTATCAATACAGTAGGTTTGGCCAAGATCAACGACTACACCATTAATTTTATCAATTTCTGTACGGCGTTTATGCTGACGGTCTTGATACATGCTGGCATAACCGGAATCATCGTTGATACAAACATGTCGTACAGTTTCAAGAGCTTCTGGTAGGTCAAAGTAGGTGCCGTCGGCTTTGGCTACTAGTACACATTCATAGACTATTCTTGTGCAAATTTTCCAAAGATAAGGATTAGATTGGATTTTGCCTAGCTTACACTGCATTATTGTGGACAGGGCATTGACACTACAGTTTACAAATAATTTTCCCCACAACACTTTTTGAATATTATCAATAATGTTGATGGTTATATTACACTGACGCATGGCTTCCGCTACGAGTTTCACTGCCTTTTGTGATTCATCGCATGGAAAATCAGGACCAATATTGGTAGGACCACAGCCTGAGTGAAAAAGTTTACCTAGTCCAAGACTAACACTGTTGTGGCTGCTGGTACCAACAATAATATGTTATTTTCTAACGAAATTTGCAATATCGCGATTGTTACCAGCACCATTCTGCAATGTCATAACAAGTGTTTCTGGGCCTATTATAGCCTGATTTTCTTTGACTGCATCAAAAGTGTTGATACTTTTTACAAATACAATTAATAAATCTTGAATTCCGATATCAGTTCCACTCATTACGGCTTTAACAGTATAATTTGATTTAGTATTGTCTTTTTCAACTTTGGTTAGTCCGTTTGCATTGATAGCATCTACTTGGGGATTATAACTATCCAGCAATGTTACTTCGTGGATGCTAGAAAGATAGGTAGCGTATAGGCTCCCCATAGCGCCAGCTCCTAAGATTGCAATTTTCATAGTCTTATCCTCCTGTAACATAAAAATGTAATTTAAATTTCAAAATACACTTTAGCATACTAGATCAATAAAATAAAATGCAGATTATTCAATGGAATAATGATGAAATTTCATGTAATACATTAAATTATGATCAAAAGCAGTATAGGGTTTCTAATTGGAATTTGTCATTATATGATTTGGTATAAGTCAACTTTCAAACTAGAAACTCTATACTAGAATATAATGAAAAAAGAGGAAACATTTATGGATATAAATAAATATGCACTTTTTGTAAAAGCAGCTGAAATCGGAAATTTGACAAGAGCGGCGACGCAATTAAATTATACTCAGACTGCGGCCAGTCATATGATTTCTTCTTTAGAAGAAGAGTTGGGAGTCAAACTTCTGTATCGAGGAAGAAATGGAGTTTCTATGACAGAAAAGGGGGAGAAGATTTTAAGCTTGGCGAAAGAAATTGTTATGAATGATGAGAAAATACATCAGATTATTGGTCAGGGAGGAGTATGCAAAGGAAATGTACGAATTGGAGTCATTACTAGTGTGGCTGTGCAATGGATGCCTGAAATAATTAGGAAATTTCGAAAAGAATATCCACTGGTGGAGTTGGAGATAAATGATGCCATTAATTATGAGTGGGTTAAGGACTGGTTTTCCAAAGATGAAATTGATTGCGCTTTCACTGTAGAAAACGGAATGACTAGTGGTAATGAAATTCCACTAATATCGGATCCTTATTATGTAATCATGCCTAAGCATCATCCTCTTTGCAGATACAAAAAAATTACGAAGGAACTACTGGCAGGGGAAACTTTTGTCATTCCAAGTGAAGGAACTAATTACTCTATTGGAAAAATTTTGCGGAAGGCAAAGGGTAGGTTACTAGAGCATAGTAGATTTTTAAGTGATCAATCAACTATTGCTTTGGTTCGGAGTGAATGCGGTATCAGTATTCTACCAGAGCTGGTGTTAAATTCTTACTCATGTGAGGGATTGATTAGGAGAAAATTGGAACCAGAGGTTAGTAGAACCATTTGTCTTTGGCTCCCGAATAGAAAAAATATAAGCCCTAGCACAAAAGCTTTTGTGGCATTTGTACAAAAATGGGTCAAAAAAGATAAGTGATTGTTAACAATTTGGCAGGTTTTGAATAAACAAACACCCATTTGTTTATTGTAGTGATATTACAGTAGACTGATGGGTGTGTTTTGTGCTCTTTACATGTATTTAATACTACTATAGGGTGTTCAATGAATAGTTACTTTCTTTAAATTTTAATATATGCATTTAATTTTGCAATTGTCAATAAAAACATCCTAAAAATAATAAATTAATAAAATTTTTGATATTACTATAGATAATTTGTACAAAAATTAGTATTATATAAATGAGTTTGTCATTTTAATTATTTTAGGAGGTATTTTTATGAGTGGTATAAATGGAGCAGATACCGTATTTGTAATTATGAGTACAGTACTAGTAATGGTTATGACTCCAGGATTAGCTTTATTTTATGGAGGAATGGTTAGAGGTAAGAATACATTAAACAGTACTCTTCATAGTTATTCAGCACTAGCAATAGTATCTATTCAGTGGGTACTTATAGGGTATACGCTATGTTTTGGAAAGGATATTGGGGGATTAATAGGTAGTCTTAATTTTGTCGGCTTAAAAGGAGTAGGATTTGCACCGAATGCAGATTATGCAAGTACAATTCCACAACAAGCATTTATGTTATTTCAGCTTATGTTTGCTATAATAACTACAGCTGTTATATCAGGATCTATTGCAGAGAGAATGAAGTTTAAGCACTGGGTTATATTTCTTCTACTTTGGACAACATTAGTTTATGATCCTATTGCTCATTGGATGTGGGGATCAGGAGGCTGGTTAAAAAATCTTGGAGTTTTAGATTTTGCAGGTGGTAACGTAGTTGAAATAAGTTCAGGTATATCAGGACTCGTTGCGGCATTAATGCTTGGGAAAAGGAAAAGTGTAGGCAAGCCTAGCAGTCTTCCTTTAACTTGTTTGGGAGCCGGATTACTGTGGTTTGGATGGTATGGATTTAATGCTGGGAGTGCACTGGCTGTAAATAATGTAGCACTAAATGCATTTATTACTACTAATACTTCTGCAGCAGTTTCGGTTGTAAGTTGGAGTGCTTGTGAACTTATTTATAGAAAGAAAGTAACTTCTCTTGGAGTTGTCAGTGGAATAGTTGCAGGTCTTGTAGCTATAACTCCAGGTGCAGGTTTTATAAGCCCTTTAGCTTCAATAATTGTTGGTTTAGTAGCAGGAATTGTATGTTATATATGTATTACATTTATTAAGGCTAAGTTTGGATATGATGATGCATTAGATGTCTTTGGATGTCACGGTGTAGGAGGAATATGGGGAGGAATTGCTACTGGAATATTTGCATGGAAGGCAGTAAATTCAGGTGGTGCAAATGGATTAATACATGGAAATCCAAAATTGATTGGAATTCAGGTTATAGGTATTTTATCTAGTATTATATATGCAGCAGTAGTTACATTTATTATAATTAAAGCAATTAATGCCGTAAGCAGTATAAGAGCAAGTGAAAGAGATGAACAGATAGGATTGGATATTACGGAACATGGTGAAGAAGCCTATGGAGGGATGGAAATTTAACATAATTAATTTAAATATAGAAATATAGTTGAAAAGTCCTTATAAAATAGTATAAAATTTATATACATAATATAAATTTGTATTTTAGATGATTTCAAAATTGAAAGCTGACAAGTATAGGTAACCTTTGCAATTTCACCTGATTATAATATGATGTAAAGGATTAACTTATTAATTTGTATATTTTACCCATGTAGAGTAATGCTTGTAGAATTATGAAAGAAACTAAAATATATTTAATAAGGAGGTAAAGCAATGGGTAATAAACTTACAAAGGTGGACATTGTTACTCACAAAACCAAATTAGAGGAATTGAGAGAAGCATTAGATGATATTGGTGTTACAGGTATGACTGTTACGAATGTTTTAGGTTGCGGAGTACAAAAAGGTCATAAGGAGTATTATCGTGGACTGACAATGGATATTAATCTACTACCAAAAGTAAAAGTAGAAGTGGTAGTTTGTGAAGTACCTGTAGAACTTGTTATTGAAACTGCCAAAAAAATACTTCATACAGGAGAAATGGGTGATGGAAAAATATTTGTTTATGATGTTCAAAATGTTATACGTATAAGTACTGGTGATGAAGGTAGAGAAGCTCTACAATATAAATAAGTCCTAATAAGTAAGTCTTAGATTTAATGTTAAATGGAAACACCCACTTGTTTATTGTAATAATATTACAGGAGACTAGCGGGTGTGTTCTTCTTAATTTGTTTTTTGTCAGGTTTTTCATCACGGCTATAACCATATTCCATAAGCTCACTGGCTGTATAAATATCTTCAGATCATCCTGGCTAACGCCTAAATAGAGTTTGGTTATAGATTGGTTGCTGTGGTTATACAATTCCATAAGTACCGGAATCGGTACACCTTTCTTCCATGAATGATAGCTAAAAGTTTTTCTGAGGCTGTGGCAGCCTACTTTCTCTTTAATTCCAATAACTTCACAGGATGCTTTTATTATTTTTATAGCCATATAACGTGTAATAGGCTTATTTTATCCCTCCCTGCTCTTAAATTTAAAATGTCAGATATTCTGAGTGGCGAATTAAGGCCGAGAACTAGTAGGTCCTAATTTTTACACAAATATAATAACGCACGATTAACATAAATTTTTTATAGTCAAAAAGCCTGGGCATTAAGCTCAGACTTGGCTAGTATATTATTTGATATTACCATCTGGTTTAATTTTATACAAACCTATGTAATACTGCAATATTAGTATCATATTTGTTACTGCCCCATATCCTCTCGCTGTTAGGAAAACTATTTGCAATATTGTCGCTTACTACATCATTTTCTCCTATAACATATGTTTTTGTTATTTTTTTATTCTTTATGTAATTAGATACAGACTCAGGTAAAGTATTTGACTGCGTAAGTATAACTGGCATAGATTTTTCAGCCGCAATAGGTGCTATAGATAGAGCGTCTGGAAAATTCTCACCATTTGCTACAGCAACTTGTCCGTTAAAATCTAATTGTTCTGCAATCTTAATTGACGTTTCATATCTATTTTGTCCCCAAAGTCTTGTAGTTTTAATATTAAGTTCTTCAAGTTTATTTTTAATGGCATCAGATATTACTGCTGAACCTCCAATAATAAATATTTGTTTTACCCCTAATCTTTTTAACTCATTTTCAACTCTACTATCTAAATCTGCACCTGGATTTAGTAGAATAGGAGCATTATATTTTTTAGCAAGTGGAGCTGCACTAAGAGCATCAGGAAAGTTTTCACCATTAGCTAATACAGCATATTCTGAACCATTAGCCCAACCATTTTTAGAAACTTCAATAGCAGTAGTATACCTATCACTACCCCAGATACGTTGAGTGTAATTTGCAGCCATTACTTTAGTTGACATAAAAAGAGATATACCTATGGCACACAGCACTTCCAATATTTGCAATAAAACCTATTTAATATATTTTATGGATTTTGTTTAATTCAACACAACTATACTTTTGTTGAATTGAGATAAACTTGTAGGTACAATAATATAAAAATTTATTAATATGTAGATAGCCTTTTCAAGCACAAATAAGTGTGCCTTTGAGCACGTAACCTTATCTTTGTTTAAACAATCTCCTTTAAATGTTAGGCTGTCAGTCAATGCCGTTTAATATGCATAACGAAAATACGAGTGAACAAGAAGAAATAAAAATATAGCTAAAGTAGTAGGAATAGGTAAAAGAGCTGATTATGAAGTATACGATATGGTTGCAAAACGTCTTAATAAATTTATTGATAATAAAAAAAATGATTAACTTTTACATAATATTTTGACCAGTTTTTAAAATACCCAATTTTGATTTTAGGTTAAATTTTACCTTGATAAGTGATTTTTTATTTTTTAAATGTCTTAAATTTTGATAAAAATTCAAAATTTAAGACATTTGAAAATGTTGGCCAAAGCACCCCCAAAAATTCATAAATCCTTTTTCGCTATTTTCATATAATTTGTCGGCATTAATAAACTCTTTAAACCTTTTAAGGATTCAATAGAAAAGATATTAAATTCGTCCATATGAGAAGGAAGACTTCAGACATATCCAAGATAATTATGAAATAAAAATACCGCATTATTCGAGTATGAATGTGCGGTATTTTTATATTTAAAATGCTGCTAAAACTTTAGATATACCAGTTAGAAATATTACAGAAATCTCTAGCATTTGGGTATTTACTTTCCAATTTTTCTTTTGCATCCATAAGATTGTCAAAGAGGCTTAATATCATAATTTTAGATACTAACAACTAAAAGTTTAATGTATAACTAAAAGTAATAGGAAGAAATTGAATAGAACAAACTAGTATATGGACGTATACGTAAGAGGTGGTTTGTTTGAAATATAAAAGGAGTAAAATAATTCATTTTCTTATATTTGGAAGCATTTATTTAAATGTTGAGATATTTTGTAGAGCATTTTGCGGTGCATTAACAGGTTTTAGTGGAATATGCAAATGGAGTTTATGTGGGTGGACTTCTCTTTGGATGTTTCCTATAGGTGGATTATGTGCTGTATTAATTGGAAGTTTGAATGATAGACCTGAATATTATAATTTAAAAATGTGGCAGCAGGTTATAATGGGAGGTTCTTTAATTTGTATAATGGAACTACTTGCAGGTGTATTTTTTAACTTGTATTTACATTTAAATTTATGGGATTATTCACAAGAGAAGTTTAATTTTATGGGACAAATATGTTTAAAAAACAGCATCTACTGGTATGTATTAAGTATAGTAATAATATGGTTTGATGATGTTTTATCTTACTATTTTTATGAAGGAGAAAAACCATCAAGCTTGCTAAGTTACTTTGTAAAATTAATTAAGTTGCAATAAAACAAATAATCATAAATATGACCAAAGTGATTTATTTAATTTCTATTGTATAATTATAATATTGCAATATAAAGAAATAACACATGCAAATAATTTTCTAAAATATGTTATTTTAGCTTGACTAATATTTTTATCCAATTATAATATTATTAAAAAGTAACCCATATAATAAATAAATTATCAAAAAAACAATATTAAAATTATTAATTTTTGTACAATGCCTACAATAAAATTTGTCATATGGAAACATATAATAGCATGTTGAAATATGCTATTATATGCAATAAAGACACAGCAATAATGCAAAAATATAGTATATTTGAAATTAAAGGAGGATGTATTTCATATGACAACCCCAAATATTAAAAGTAACTCTGGTTTAAGAGCAGAATGTTTACCATTTACTGAAGTTATAGCACAATCAATTGCCAATATTGCGCCTAGTGCAGGACCTGCACTTTTCATTCCAAGTGTATTTGCAGTAGCAGGTAATGGAACCTGGCTCACTTTTGTGTTTTCTACTATTGCATTAGTACTTCTAGGAATTAATATTAGTCAATTTGCGAAAAGATCTGCTTCTCCAGGTGGATTATATTCTTACTCTTCAAAAGAATTTGGCTCATTTGTTGGTTCTTTAACAGGATGGGCATTAATAATAGCTTATTTGCTAACTGCAAGTGCTGTAATATGCGGATTCACAAGTTATGGAAATGTTATATTGAGTAATTTTGGTGTTAACATATCGCCGGTTATTGTATGCTTATTTGGTGGAATTACTTCATGGTATGTTGCCTATAGAGATGTAAAACTTTCTGCAAAATTAATGTTAGCCTTTGAAGCAGTTTCTCTTGTACTATTATTGATATTAGGTGTAATAATATTATTGTCATATGGGCCGCATATTGATTTTGCCCAGTTAAAGTTGCAAGGAGTATCTGCTAATAGTATAAAACAAGGACTTGTATTGGCAATCTTTAGTTATGTTGGATTTGAAAGTGCTTCTGCATTAGGAGATGAAGCGAAAAATCCTAAAAAAAATATACCAAGAGCAATTATTATAAGTGCATTATTTGTTGGAATATTTTATATATACATAACTTATTGTGAAATAGTCGGTTTAATGGGAACTGGACAATCACTTGATAAAGTTGATGCACCTCCAGTTTTTCTTGCATCTAAGTATGGATTAAAAGTTTTAGGAGGTTTTTTGGCTATAGGTGCTTTGGTTAGTTTTTGGTCATGTGTCACAGCATGTATGAATGCTGGCTCAAGAACAATTTTTACTATGTCACGACATAAATTACTGCCTTCATTTTTAAGTAAAGTTCATGTTAAAAATGAAACACCTTGTATTGCTGTTACGTTTTCTTCAATTACTATGATAATTTTCCCAATCGTTTTAATGGCATTTGGAAGCAAATTATTTGATATTTTTGGATGGCTAGCAACCATAGCAACATTTGGATTCCTATTTGCCTATATAGTCATTGCCATAGGGGCACCTATATATTTGCATAGGGAAAAACAATTGACTATAAGTAATATTATTATTTCTATATTAACTTTAGCTATCTTGGTAATTGCCGTTGTTGGAAGCGTATATCCTCTTCCAGCATATCCTTACAATATGTTCCCATTTATTTTTGTAGGATGGATGATTATTGGGGGTATCTACTTATTTGCAAAGGCAAGAGATGAAAGTATAGTAAAGTGTATAAAGGAAGACATTGATGCTTGTGAAATTGAATATGAAAAGAAAGTTGGATAAAGTATTTGTGAAATTCTAGAGAGCTTGTACAATTTTATAAAAAATATATTAAAAGACCATTATAAAGTGGTCTTTTTTATAAAATAAAAAGTATTTTTTTGTATTTAGAGGTGATAACTATGGCTTTATTCTGTTGTGATTTATTTAAACTTCAATGTTTAAAAGACTTAAAACAAATAGGTGGAGAAATTGAAAATAGTCGTCCAATCAAATGGGTTTATAAGTTAAACTATGCTCAATTTATTAAAGACATTTCTCAAAATGTACAAAGTGGATATCTAGTGATGATTTCTGGAAAAAATAAGTATTTCAATATTGATAGAATAAGTAACTTTATAAAAGAAATAAATAATTTAGAAGCAGCAGGACTAATTATTTGTTCAAATAAAGTGGTTAGTTACTTAACCTATGAGGTGATTGAAATAATTAAACAACTAAAGTTTCCACTTTTTTATCTTTATATTGACATAAATAAGGAAAATAAAGTTGTAAAAGAAATATGTAAAGCTATCATAATTGACAATATAAATAAAATATCCGAGAAAAGTATTTTGAAAGATATTTTGGATAATAAAAAATTGGAAATTGAATTTGTTGAGGAAAAGTTTCAATTGTTTGGAATGAATATTAATAATCTAAATCAAATAGGAATTATAACTATAGAGGGATTTGAAGATTTGGGGAAAGAAAAAGATTATAAATCTAAATCAAAGATGGATTGTATATGCAATGAAATTAAAAATGTAATAAAAAATGTATGTGTAATTAATACCATGAGTGTAATAACTACAATTAAATGCAATTCTGTAATTTTTTTAATACAGAAATTTAATGATATAACGAAATTTGAACAAATTTTATTTAAAATTGATGTAAATATAAAAGAAAAAGTTCCGGGTATAATTCTTAATTTTGGTTTTGGAGGGGCTTGTAGTGGTATTAAAGGCATAAATAAAAGTTATTATGAAGCTGAACAGATGTTAAATATTAAGCGAATTGATGGAGTAATTGGATTGACATCACCTCTAAAAAATATTATATGAATATGTAAACTATGTGCTTAAAGATCTTATAGCTTATGAAAAAACAAATCAGATAGATTTAATGGAAACTTTAGATGCTTATTTAAATGAAAATGCAAACATAATAGAGACATCTGATAAGTTATTTATTCACAGAAATACTTTGAAATACAGGTTAAAAAAGATTGAAAATCTTTTAAATGTAAATCTACATTCTTTAGAAGATTGTTTAAAGTTACTTTTAGCTATGAAAGCTTATAAAATAATAAACGCTATGTTAAATAATGAACATTAATAATATAATACTAATTTTTGAAATATTGAATTTACAAAATTGCAAAATTAACTAGAAACAATAAAACATAAATTGAAACGAATTTTATATATTTAATAATTTATATATTTAACAATTAACAAATATCTATATATTAGCGAAGAATATTTAATAATATATCAATAAATTGTCCTTTGATGACAATAAACTTTGTGAGGGTAAAACATATACTAAAGCAATATTTCATGCTATCATATGCATTAAAGAAGACAAATAAATTTAAAATCTACTAAAAGTTAGTGATCGGAAGTGAAATTAAAGGACTAAAGGAGGAGAGTAAAGTGAATTCTAAAGAAATTATTAAAAAGGCACTAAAAAGAGAAAAAACACCTAGAGTACCAGTCACTATTTTATCTGGAGGTACATGGTGCTTCAATAGTAATGGAATATCACTAAAAAAAGCATTGGAAATGAAACCTGATGCAGCTGCAGATATAATAATAAAAACTAATCAAAAAGTTAATTCTGATATTGTATGGCCAGCTTCAGGTTACAATAATCTAGCTGTACAAGCTATTGGAGGAAAACTCAATTTTAGAGAAAGAGGAGTACCTGACATTGAAGAACCGCTAATAGAGAAGTTGTCAGATATAGACAAATTAGATTTCAGTAAATTAAATGAAGATGCGGGAATAAAAAATTTATTAGAAATTACAAAAATACTGGAGGATAAAATTGGAAATGAAACAATGATAGCTGTAAGCCAATGGGGACCACTTACTTTGGCAGGACAAATCATTGGAATTGAAAAATTAATGATGGGCATGGTAAAGGACAAGCAAGCAGTTAAAGAAATGATAGAGTTTAGTTCAGAGCTATGTTGTAAATATTTAGAATTATTTGTAGATGCTGGAGCAGAGATGATATCACTATCTGATATGTCAGCTTCAGGGGATATGATATCAAAAAAATTCTTTGAACAGTTTGCAATTCCTTGTCTCACAAAGGTAACAAATAGAATAAAAAAGAAAAAGCCAGATATAGGTACTATGACACATATATGTGGTAATGTAACTAAATTTTTAGACTTATATCCAACTATTGGAGTAGATTTAATTTCACTAGATGCTAAGGTGGATTTAAGTACAGCAAGACAGATTCTTGATGGTAAGATGGCTTTTGGAGGAAATATGAATCCTGTGGATATAATGAAAGATTCAACTCCTGAAGATGTGAAAAAGGCATGTATAGATTGTATAGAAAAATCTGGTGCAGCAGAAGGTTATGTTATGATGCCAGGATGTGATTTGCCACCAGATGCACCACTGGAAAATGTAAAGGCAATGGTTGATGTAGCCCACAGTTATAAATTGGTATGTTAGTTAGGGGGAATTAAAAATGACATGTAATAAAGAGGAAATTTTCAAAAAATTATCAGATTCAGTTGTTAACATGGAAGAAGAAGAGGCTTTAGATCTTGCCAAAAAAGTTGTGGAAGAAAAAATTGATGCTTATGAAGCTATAGAAAAAGGTCTTTCAGATGGTATGAATAGAGCAGGTAAACTTTTTGAAGAAGAAGAGTATTTTGTTCCCGAACTTTTAATGTGCTCAGATGCTATGTATTCAGGACTCAATATTTTAAAGCCACATTTAAAAAATGTAGAGAATGGAAGAAAATCAAAAATAGTTATAGGAGTTGTAGAAGGGGACACTCATGATATAGGCAAAAACCTTGTAAAACTTATGTTAGAAACTTCTGGTTTTGAAATAATTGATTTGGGAAGAGATGTACCAGCACAAAAATTTGTGGATGAAGCTAAAAATAATGATGCTGATATAATAGCAATTTCAAGTCTTATGACCACAACTATGGATATCATGGAAGAAGTTATAAAGATTTTGGAAAAAGAAAAAGTTAGAGATAGTTTTAAGGTAATGGTTGGGGGAGGCCCAATATCAAAAAATTTTGCAGATAAAATTGGAGCAGATGGGTATTCTGTAAATGCATCTGAAGCAGTTAGATTGGCTAAACATTTGGTAGGGGTTGAAATTGCTGATGAAGTTATAGCTTAAGGATAATATGAACTACAAAATGAGGTGATTTTAATGAATGACTTAAGTCCTAAGGAACGTATATTGCGTACTTTAAATAAACGGGCTGTTGATAGATCTCCTGTAATTTGTCCTGGTGGAATGATGAATTCAGCAATTGTTGAGATTATGAAAAAAACAGGAAACAAATTGCCCGATGGACATCATGATAGCGAAGTAATGACTAAAATTGCAAATGATGTTCATGAAAATACAGGTTTTGAAAATTTCGGAATACCGTTTTGTATGACAGTGGAGGCAGAAGTACTTGGCAGTGAAATAAATTATGGAAGTCTTTCCTGTGAACCTAAAATACAAAAAGAGATATTTCCTTCAGTATCCGATGTAGTATATAAAAAGTTAAGTTCTATGGAAAAGAACTCGAGAGTTAAGGCTATTATTAAATCAACTTATATACTATCAAAGAAACACCCGGATGTTCCTGTTATAGGGAGCCTTACAGGACCAGTAAGTACATCAGCATCAATTGTTGATCCAATAAATTTTTTAAAGGATTTGAGAAAAAAAGCAAGTGATTCTCATAAAGTAATTGACTATGCTGCTAATCATATTATTGAATTTGCAAGATTAATGATAGAAAACGGGGCTACAGTGATTTCAATAGCTGATCCTACAGCTACAGGAGAAATTTTAGGTCCTAGAATGTTTAAAGAGTATGCAGTAACATATCTTAATAAAGTAGTTGATGGAATTCATGCTATGGATACCCCAGTTATCATTCATATATGTGGAAAAATGAATTCAGTAAAAAAATATATTCCAGAACTTAAATCTGATGCTATAAGTGTGGATGCACTTGTAAACTTAAAGGATTTGAAACAGGAATACCCGCAATTGACTACTATGGGCAATCTCAGCACTTTTTTATTAGAATTTAGTGAACCAGAAAAAATACTGTCCCAGACAGAAAGGTTGGTTAAGGAAGGTATTGATATAATATCACCTGCTTGTGGACTCAGTACATCAACTCCATTAAAAAACATAACTTCAATGACAGAAGTAGTAAAGGGGTCATAATTTATGGTAAAGATAAATTTTATAAATAACAAAAGTGTAGAAGTTAAAAAGAGCACTACTATTTTGGAAGCTGCAAGAAAAGCAGGGGTATTGATAGAATCCCCTTGCAATGCAGTTGGTGTTTGTGGAAAGTGTAAAGTAAAGATTGCAAGTGGGAATATAGAAGATGTAGTTCAACAGGATACACAGCATCATGTTACTGATGCAGAAAAAGCGGAAGGCTATGTTCTGGCATGTCAATCAAAGGTAATGGGAGATATCGATGTAGAAATAGTTTCAAAAAATTTAAATAGCACATTAAAAATATTAAATGATGGAAAAATTTTTGATATAAAATTAGACAGCTTTATAAAGAAAGAATATAAAAACGGAAAAACTTTTGTATATGGAGGAGATGAAATTTTAGGAGAAGAAGCAGGTGATACTTCAAAATTAAATTACGGAATTGTTGTAGATATTGGAACAACAACTCTTGTATCATCGCTAGTAAATATAAATACTGGAGAAGAATTAACTTCAGTTTCTGCCTTAAATCCTCAAAGCGTACATGCACAAGATGTGCTATCCAGAATAAAATTTGCATCTGATAAAAAAGGTTTGGAGATTATGTATTCTGGAATTATAAAAGAGATTAACAATATGATAGCAGAAGTTTCATCCAAGTCGGGTATAAATAAAGATAATATATATGAAGTAATTTTCAGTGGAAATACATGTATGATACATCTTGCAACTAATGTAAATCCTAACTCTTTAGGAAAATATCCATATACACCAGAGATAAGAGGTGGGAGTTATTTAAAAGCTGCAGATCACAACTTAGATATTTCTAAAATAGGTTTAATATATTTGCCTCCTATTATATCAGCTTATGTAGGACCCGATATAACATCTGGTGTGTTAGCATCGAGGCTTCAAGATGAAATTGAAATGACCTTGTTCGTTGATATTGGAACCAATGGAGAAATGGTTATAGGTAAAAATGGAGAATTATCATCTACATCAACGGCTGCAGGACCTGCCTTTGAAGGTATGAATATTACCTGTGGTATGAGAGCGGCAACAGGTGCTGTGGAATATTTTAATATAGAAGAGGATGGATCTATCGAAATTAAAACTATTAATAATGGTAAAGCTATAGGAATATGCGGTAGTGGTCTTCTAGATATTGTAGGAGAACTTGTATCAAACGGAGTAATAAGAAAGAATGGTAAGTTTGAATCACCAGATAGTGAAGTTTTACCTGAAAAATTGAAGAGCAGATTAATAAAGAAAGATGGAAAAACTGTATTTAAAGTAGATGAGGATGTATTTTTGTATCAAAAGGATATAAGACAAGTTCAGTTGGCTAAAGGTGCTGTAAGATCTGGAATTGAATTTTTGATGAAAAGTAAAAATGTAATAGCAGAAAAAGTTGATAAAGTATTAATAGCAGGGTCATTTGGATATCACTTGAGGGCAAAAAGTCTTCTAAATATAGGGCTTTTACCAGTGGCTTTTGAAGGGAAAATAGATTTTATTGGAAACACGTCTAAATCCGGAGGACAAGCTTTCTTATTAAATCAAAACTATAGAAAAGAAATGGAGGAGCTTGTAGATAAAGTAGAAGTAATCGAGTTATCTAATGGTGAAGATTTTGATAAAGTTTTTGTTAAATGTCTATCTTTTTAAAGAGTGGTATTTAATTACTTATGAAGGAAATAGAAAAGTTCAATATAAAAATACTTTTTAATTGTCTTTGTAAGAAATTATAAATTATATAAAGTTTAAAGGAGGTAATTAAATGAATCAGAAAGAGATTTTAGATAAGCTTCAAAAATCAATTGAAGATATGGATACAGAACTAGCTGAAGAAAGTGCTAAAAAGGCAATTGAAGCTGGTATAGATCCGTTGATTGCAATTAGTGATGGACTCTCCAAGGGAATGGAAACTATGAGTAATCTTTTTGATGAAGGAGAAGTATTTGTTCCTCAGCTCTTAGTTGCTTCAGAAGCGTTTGAAAATGCAGTAGCTATTTTAACTGCATCAATGTCTGAAGAAATGAAAAATAGTGTTTCACAGGGAAAAGTTTTGATTCACACTGTTCAAGGAGATATACATGATATAGGAAAAAATATTGTCAAAACTATGCTATCTGCAAGTGGCTTTAAGGTAATTGACTTGGGACGTGATGTTCCGGTGGAAGATGTAGTTGAGAAAGCAAAAGAATATAAAGTTGATATAATCGCAGGATCTGCATTAATGACAACAACAATGCCATCACAGAGAGATATTATTAAACTTTTAAAAGAAGAAGGTATACGTGATAAATTTATATGTATGTTTGGTGGTGCACCTGTATCTGCTGAATGGATTGAAAAAATTGGGGCAGATGGATATTCAGAAAGTGCTTCAGAAGCCGTAAAAAAAGCAAAAGAATTAATGATTAAGAAAAGGGGGTAGAAATTAATGACTATTGGAAAAAAAGTTACTGTATTTGATGTTTTTGATAGAGCAAAAACGGGCAAAAAGATGGAAGAAAAAGAATGGGATTCAAAAGTTATTCCACAAACAGCTGCTAAATTGAAAGATAAATACGGAATAAAAATGGATAAACATAAAATTATTCCTACTGATAAGAATCTAATAGACAATCTTTTCAAAGCAGGACTAGATATGCTTGTAGAATGTGGAGTATATTGCATAGATACTAAACGTGTAATAAAGTACACGCAAGAAGAAGTATTAACTGCTATACAAGCAGCTCCATCAAAAGCAATAATAGGTGAAGGAAAAGATGCAGTAGAGCTAGCTTGTCGAAGTTATAAAGATGCTAAGTCTCCTATTATACAGGGGGGACCTACAGGTGCACCTTGCAGCGAAGAGTGTTTTTTAGCAATACATCAATCTTATGCACAAGAACCTATGGTTGATACAATAGTTGATGGTGTACTACAAACAATTAATGGACATGATCCTATTCCGGGAAGTCCATGGGAAATTGCTGCAGTTAAATCTGAAGCAATCATGGTTAGAGAAGCACAGCTAAGAGCTGGAAGATGCGGAATGGGATTGTAGGGAAACGAAACTTCACTTTCACCAGCTGGAGTAATTGCAGCAGATTTTCCAGGTGGAATGAGAGCATCCGACAGTCATGAGATATCCCAGTTAAATGAGTTAAAAATTGATGTAGGTGCATTGGTTTTTGATGCTCATTATGTATTAGCTGGAGATATTATTATGAGTGAACAGATGCCTATATATGGCGGCTATGCTGGAGGCTTAGAAGAAACAACAATAGTAGATGTAGCAACCACTATAAATGCATTTATTATGACACAAGCAACATGGCATTTAGATGGTCCTATCCATGTACGTTGGGGCATAACTACAGCTAGAGAGGCTTTAGCTGTTGCTGGTCACTGTGCTATGGCAATAGAGGCTAATACACATCTAATGTTAGGAAATCAATATTATACTTCAGCAGGACCTTGTACTGTTATGTGTCTGCTTGAAACAGCAGCACAGGCTATTACAGATACGGCAAGCGGACGTGAAATTTTATCAGGTGTTGCATCTGCAAAGGGTGTAGCTACTAATTTCACTACAGGTCTTGAAGCAAGAATGATGGCAGAATCAGCTATTGCAGTTGCAGGAATGGAAACTGAAAAGGTAAATGAAATTTTAGACAAACTTGTAGCATCATATGAGAAAAATTATAAAACGGCTCCTAAAGGAAAGCCTTTTGAAAAATGTTATGATGTTGTAAACTTAGTTCCTACTAAAGAGTACCTAGATGTATATGATGAAGCAGTAAATATTTTGACTGATTTAGGACTTACTTACTGGAATAAGTAGTAATACTCCGGAACAGAATTCTAGGGTATTACGAAATACTAGATTCTGTTTCGGAGAAAAAATTTATGAAACAATTGACCGTATAGCCAGATAAGTGATATAATGCGAGACAACATTTCTAAAATAGTCAAGATGCTTTTATCATGGAGGGTGGATCGAAAGGATCACATGGACCCTAAATTCATGCAGCCGGGTGTAACTCCCGGACTCTCCGCCAATGTATAATCTTAACTATTTTTTGTTAAAAATAATCTTGTATACATAAGTACATATAGGTTTATTTAGTATAAACTTTTATTAAAATTCCATGGTTTGTTTAAATTTTTATTTTACTTTATAAAAATTAACCAAATGATGGAATTTTGTAATTATCCGGGAAATTATAAAATTTAAGATGCAGGCAAATTTAATTAAAAGGGGTGAAAATAGTGGATGTAAATGTTGTTTTTCAACCTATAGGCCGTAAAGGCAAAGTATGTTTGGGTAAAACTATTTTAGATGTAGCTAGGGAATTTGGCGTCGATTTAGAATCTCCCTGTGGTGGAAATGGAAGCTGCGGAAAATGCAAAGTTAAATTGGAAGAAGGCTTTTTTGAGAAATATGGCATCGACTCTAAAGCTGTTAATTTATCACCGTTTACACGAGAAGAAGAAAAGTTATTGACCCAGGAAGAACAATCACAAAATTATAGATTAGCTTGTTGTACTAAAATAATGGGAGATGTTGTAATCTCTGTCCCAAATGAAAGTGAAAGAGGAAAACAAGTTATTCTTGAAGCTGCAAAGCGGAAATTATTTCAATTAAATCCTGCTGTTAAGAAATACTATATAGAATTACAAAAACCAACACTTGAAGATTATAGAGATGATTTTACCCGTGTTAGGGATGCTTTAGTTGATAAATTTAATCATTTAAAAAAAGATAGAATAACCATTGATTATAAGGTACTCACATCTTTAGGAAATGTGATTAGAGAGGGAAAATATAAGGTAACTGCGGTATTGTGGATGGATAGAGAAATTATATCAATAGAACCTGGATTAGACAAAAAAATATATGGAGCTTCTGTAGATGTAGGAACCACCACTATTGCCGCTAGTTTGTGTGATTTGTCTACAGGGGAAATATTAAGTCATGCTTCTGGATTAAATCCTCAAATCAAATATGGAGATGATGTTCTGTCAAGAATTTCCTATTGTGGCATGAATGAAAAAGGGCTTGAAGAAATGAATGATTTGATTATTCAAGAAATAAATAGGCTTATTCAAGAGATGATTACTTCAATATCTGTAAAAGAAGCTTATATATATGACATAGTACTGGTGTTTAATACTGTCATGCACCATATAACTTTAAATATAGATCCTGAATATCTTGGACAATCTCCTTTTTCATCTGTAGTAACTGACGAACTAAATATTAAGGCAAGGGAATTAGGCATAAAAATTTGTGAGGGCGCTTATGTTTATGCCCCGCCAATTGAAGCTGGATTTGTAGGTGCTGACAATGTTTCTGTTTTGATTTCAGAGGAACCTTATAAGCAAGACAAGATGTTATTGATAATTGATATCGGGACAAATGGTGAAATAGATTTTGGAAACAGTAAGATGTTACTTTCAACTTCCTGTGCTACGGGACCAGCATTTGAGGGAGCACAAATTAAATATGGAATGAGGGCAGCTTCAGGAGCAATTGAGAAAGTAAAAATAGATAAGATATCCTTGGAACCTGACTTTAAAATAATTGGTGAGGATTGTTGGTACAGTAAATCTAGAACTAAAATGGCAAAGGGAATATGTGGATCTGGAATAATTGATGTTGTTGCAGAAATGTATAAATCTGGAATAATTAGAACAGATGGTACATTTAATAAAAAAACTGGCTCTAAGAGGATTCGCAAAGATGATCAGGGCAAAATGGAGTATATCATTGTATGGAAGCAGGACACAGCAATAGGAAATGACATTTCAATTACACAAAAGGATATAAGAGCTGTTCAACTTGCAAAAGCAGCGCTTTACGCTGGAGCTAAAATTGTTATGGAAAAGATGGGTGTAGATGCTATAGATGGAGTTGTACTGGCAGGAGCTTTTGGCAGTTATATTAATAAAGAAAGTGCTATGGTTATAGGTTTATTCCCGGATTGTGACTTGAAAAATGTTGTTACAGTTGGAAATGCTGCTGGAGAAGGTGCTAAAATAGCTCTCTTAAATGTAAATAAAAGAGATGAGGCTAAAAAAGTTGCTAAAAATATTAAGTTTATTGAGTCAGCGGCAGAAAAGAATTTTCAAACTGAATTTTATAACGCTATGAACTTTCCACATGCCAAAGATAATTTTGCGCATATCCAGTACATCTTAGATAACGTTCCTAAATTTTAAAGGTAGGTGCTCAAAAATGAATATCAAATGGACAGAATTGCAATTAAAAAGATTAAATGAATTAAATGCTTTAGAAAAAGATAAAAGCAGAACTTTTAAAAGTAAAGAAGAGCGTAATGATGCTTTTAAAAAAATTGAGAAAGTATTAGTCAATAGCAGTAGAGCGCAACTTAATGTATTGAAAAATGAAAAGAAAAGGACGGCATTATGTTGTTTAAAAAGTAAACTTGTACAAGATTTGGTAAATAATGATTTTATAGAAGTAGTTACTCCAACTATTCTTTCTAAAGGGCTGCTGGAAAAGATGACTATTGATGATAAGCATAAACTTAATTCTCAAGTTTTTTGGTTAGATGATAAAAAATGCTTAAGACCAATGTTAGCACCAAATCTTTACTATATATCGAAAGATTTATTGAGAATATGGGAAAAACCTGTAAAAATTTTTGAAATAGGATCATGCTTTAGAAAAGAATCCCAAGGGAGTCATCATTTAAATGAATTTACAATGTTGAATTTAGTAGAGTGGGGTTTACCTATGGAAAAAAGACATGAAAGAATTGAAGAGTTGGCATCTATAATGATGAATACTGTAGGCATCAAAGATTATAGATTGGAAAAGACGTCATCTGCAGTTTATGGAGATACTATTGATATTATGTACGGAGATACTGAAATAGCATCTGCTTCTATGGGACCTCATTTTTTAGACAAAAGTTGGGGGATAACTGATACTTGGGTAGGGATTGGATTTGGGCTTGAACGTATTTTAATGATTATTAAAAATTCTTCCAATATAAGTAAAATGGGGAGAAGCTTAAGTTATTTAGACGGTATTAAGTTGAATATATAATTGAAATAGCAGAAAATAGTCTATTAAAGTTTGGAAAGGGGTATTTTTATGGCAAAATTAATGGTTGAAGGTATATTGAATAAAGTAAAGCTGGGAATAGAACTATCTAAAAACGAAGTTGTATATTTACTTAAGTTATCACAGCCTAAAGAAAGGTATAAACTTTTTAAAGCTGCAAGGGAGCTTAGAGAAAAGTATTTTGATAATAAGATATTTTTATATGGATTTGTATATTTTTCCACATATTGCAGGAATGAATGTACATTTTGTTTCTATAGAAAATCCAATAATTATTGTAAAAGATATAGGAAAACAGAAGATGAAATAGTAAATATAGCTCAATCTCTTTGTGACTCTGGTGTTAACTTAATAGATTTAACTATGGGTGAAGATCCAGAATATCACTGTAATAAAAAAAATGGTTATGAAAAATTAACTAAAATTGTTGACTCTGTAAAGAAGAAAGTTAAATTGCCTATAATGATTTCTCCTGGTGTTGTTCCTAAAAGTGTTTTAATTGATTTAAAACAAGCTGGTGCCAATTGGTATGCATGTTATCAAGAGACTCATAACAGAAGAAAATATGAAAAGTTAAGAATAAATCAAAACTATAATGAAAGGTTAGACATAAAAGTTTTTGCTAAGAATATTGGGTTATTAATAGAAGAAGGTTTGTTAGTTGGGAGTTGGAGCAGTGTAAATGACATTTCAAATTCCATGTTTGAGATGAAAAAATTAAATGCAGAGCAGGTTAGAACTATGAGTTTTGTGCCGCAAAAAGGAACTCCACTTTTTAGTGAAAAAGTGACAGATGACTTATTGGAATTAAATATTATTGCAGTTATGAGACTCCTATTTCCTGATAGATTAATACCTGCATCTCTTGATGTTGAAGGTATTGTAGGGTTAGAAGAAAGATTAAATGCAGGTGCAAATGTTGTAACTTCTATAATTCCTCCCCGAGGGGGACTAGTAGGTGTTTCACAGAGTACATTAAATATTGATGATGGCAGTAGGACTGTTAAAGGTGTAACGCCTGTTCTTGAAAAATGTGGCTTAATCCCTGCTACAACAGAAGAGTATATCAATTGGGTGGAGAAAAGGCAAGAAGCATTAGTATATTGATAGTTATATATTAGAAAGGGGAATAGTTATGAGAGTAGCTGTAGTAGGTGGAAGGCTTCAAGGAGTTGAAGCAGTATATTTATCAAAAAAGGCAAATTGGGAAGTTATATTGGTGGATAAGGATTCCAATGCTCCCGCAGTTCCACTTTGTGATTATTTTTATGAGGTAGATCTTCTAAAAAAAATAGATTTTGAGAAAATTTTTAAAGATGTACAGTTTATTATTCCAGCAATGGAGAATCAAGAGGTGCTGAATGTTTTAGATAAGTATGCTTTAGAAAGGAAAATACCAATTATATATGATGCTAAGGCATATGCTATTTCATCTTCAAAAATCATGTCAAATAAGTTGTTTACAGGACTTTATATACCTGTTCCTAAAATTTGGCCTTACTGTGATTTCCCTCTTATTATAAAACCTTCAGGTGCTAGTGGAAGTGAGGGGGTACGTAAAATAGAAGATAAATTGCAGTTAAATAAATTTATTAAGGAGCATAAGGCTATTGATAATTTAGTTATACAAGAATTTTTAGAAGGACCATCTTATTCTTTAGAGGTAATTGGATTTAATGGAAGATACCGTATACTTCAAGTTACTGAACTAGAAATGGATGAAATATATGACTGTAAAAGAGTGCTTGCACCTGCTAAGCTTAGCAGAGATAAAGTAAAAGAATTTGAAAGGATTTCTATAAAAATTGCAAAGAAACTTAATTTAACGGGTATATTTGATGTTGAGGTAATTTTAAATAATGGGGAAATGAAAGCCTTAGAAATAGATGCAAGATTGCCGAGTCAAACTCCAACGGCTGTTTATAATTCAACAGGCATTAATTTATTGGAATGTCTTTGGTATATATACTCAAAGAATAGTAAATTTAACTCATTTGAAATAAATGAAAATAGAAGCACATTATATGAACATATAAAAGTTAAGGAAAATGTTATTGAAGTATGTGGAGAACATATTATGGGTAAAGTTGGTCATTTAAAATTATATGAAGATTTTTTTGGTGCAGATGAAGCTATTTCAAATTACGCTTATGATAAAGAAGAATGGGTGGCAACTCTAATAATAAATGGTAAAGATCGGGAAGAAGTATGGGATAAAACATGCCAGGTTATAGATAATATTAAGAATCGAAACCTGGAGGAAAGAAGGTGCATACAATGACATTGCTTAAATCAAAGAATATCTTAGGGATTTCTGAAAAATTAGATAAATATAATAAGACGTTGTGTAAAAAGATAGGGAAATCGTTAGGGGATATAGCAATGTATGCTGTTGGTATAAAAGATGAAAATGCTAGTTGTTTTAAAGATGTCATTGTTGGAGTTGTTCCTATAACTTGTGGTAACGGAATTATAAGTGGATTTTGTGAAACTATAAAAAGTATAGTAGAAATGCTTGGTTTTAAATGTTTTGTTACGCAAAATAATGACATAAGCGGATTAGAAGAGGCATATAAAAGGCAGGCAAACGTGATATTTATTGCAGATGATGATAAGTTTATTGCAATTAATACTTCCAGTAATAAAATAGCAGAAAATAGTTTTGATACTGGAAGAGGCTATGCGGCTGCACTTGAATTAATGTCCGGCGGTTTAAAAGATAAAACTGTAGTACTAATTGGTGCAGGACATGTGGGATTTGGAGCTGCATCTTTTATGATATCCTGCGGAGCTAGAGTTTTAATATATGATATTTTAAAACAAAAGTCTGAAAATTTAAAGAAGTTATTGCCGAAAGTTGAAATATTAGAAGATTTAGATACAGATTTAAAAAATAACAATCTTATATTTGACGCTACAAATGCAAAAGATGTTATTTTAGAAGAACATGTTGATGATAATACATTAATATCAGCACCAGGAATACCTCTTGGGTTAGCAGAAAATTGCATATCTATAGTTAAAGACAGATTGATACACGATATACTTGAAATAGGTGTTGCAACTATGTTATATGATGCTTTATCTTAATAGAAATATCAAAATTAATATATGAAGGGAGCATTTCAATTGAGTTCTAGTAAAAATGTAGTAATTGATATACAGACAAAACAAAACCAAAAGAAAAAATACTATAGAAAAGATGTTGATTTTTTAAAACTAATTCAAAAAATCAAACTTTGGCCTTCCAGGTCGGGTGTACTTCACGGTATCCAATCTATAGAAGTTAATGGAAATCGCTATAAAATAACTACTCATTGTAATATGGAGTTTGAAGTATGGAGCTCTAGAAAAAGCAGAGCTGCAAGGTGGCTTAGAAATAAATGGTCCTTTTGTGCTTGTGGAAAATGTAATATTCCCAATTGGAAGCTAGAAAAGTATTCTAAAACTGTAATGACACAGAAGTGGGGATCAGGATTGTAGATATATAATAAATTTATTAAAAGGTGTATTGCAAAATTATAGTAGTTTATAGTTTTGTACATACACTTTTGCAATATTTATATTTATGTTATTCAAAAAACAATAAATCAATTATAAAATAGTGTCTATTAAAATTTCACCTTATTGATAGGGCATATTATTTAATAATAACAATTTATAATACAATAAAATTATTTATGAAAAATTATTAACAATTTAATAATAAAATTACAATTTTATTATTAAATTGTTAATAATTTTGTTTTTTTTGATACAAAATTATTTGTATCAAAAGTACATATAATTATAAATGCTTGTGTGGTATTATTATAAAAATGAAATATAAAATTACGCAATATTCATAAAATCAGATTTTAAGTAATGTGTAAAAACGGAAAGGGGAGATGAATTAATGAAAAAGGTAACTAATGATTCAAACTCTGATATGAAGGCTTTAGAGGGGTTTGAGTACAAGCAGGAATTAAAAAGAACACTTAAATTTTTTGGAGTTTTTGCTGTTGCTTTTTCTGCAATTTCAATTACAACAGGTACATTTCAAAATTATGGACTAGTTATGAATACAATAGGACCTATGGGTATATGGGCGTTTCCGGTAGTAGGATTTGGCTCTATACTAATTGCATTGATCTTTTGTGAATTGGCCAGCCTTATGCCTATTACTGGGCAGTGTTATTTGTGGGTTTCAAAGTTTTATGGGAAAGGACTTGGATGGTTTGTTGGATGGATAACCTTTTGTTATATGATAGTTATAATACCGTCTATAAGCAGCTCTATAGGTCCAGTTTTGGGATCACTTTTAGGTATAGAGGTAACCCCTCAATTTACTACTATAGTTGGAGTAGCAGTACTTACACTGCATTTGATAATAAATATTTTTAGTGTGAAATTATCTTCTATAATTACAAATGCATCTGTAATTACGGAATCTGCTGGAATTTTGCTTTTAACAATAGTTTTAGGGATAGTAGCATTTAGAAACAATGCACCTGTTAGCAATCTTGTAGCTGTGAATTCAGCAGTTTCTGGGAAATCCTTAATAGGACCTTTTCTAATGTCATCACTTATGGGGTTTTATACTCTTGTTGCCTTTGAATCTGCTGCCAATATGAGCGATGAAACCCAAGGAGCTTCCAAAAATGTTCCTAAAGCAATGATGGCATCTATCATTTTAAGCACTATTTTTGGTACCTTATTTCTAATTGCGGCAACACTTAATATTAAAGATTTGTCAAAAGTTGTTTCATCGGATTCACCATTGCCATTAATTATACAGTCAAATTTAGGGACTGTTGTTGGAAAGTTATTTTTTATTATAGTAATAATATCTATATTTGCATGTGGCTTGGTATTTATGACTTCTGCATCAAGAACAATTTATGCAATGGCAAGAGACAATGCTTTCTTTGCAAGTAGCATCTTTAAGAAAGTAGAGAAAAAGAGAGGGACTCCTGTAAATGCATGTATACTTCTTTGGGCTTGTGGAACCACTTTTCTAGTATTTTCTACACCTACAGTTTTAGCTATAGCTTCTGCAGCGCTGCCTTGTGTATACTATCTCATAACCCTTATAAGTTATGCATGTCGTAGGAAAAGTATGGAATTCAGCAAGAATAATTTTACTCTTGGAAAACTTGGAACACCTATTTTGATAATAACTATTCTATGGCAGTTGTGTGCACTGGGAATTCTCTCAATACCAAAAGATTTTCATGGAGCTACAATTGTAAACATATGTCTTGCTCTATTAGGTGGAATTATCTATTTTGCTTACTTTAAGAAAAAGTTGGGTAATAGTGAAGATGACATAGAAGATAAGGAAAAATTAAATGTAATTTAGACAAAATAATTACTGGGTAGGGAGGTTACTATAATTGATTTTAAAAAGTACCGTTAATAATAGAATTTTTACTTTTAAATCTGTACGGGAACTGCTTGGAAAGGCCAATGAAGAAAAATCCGGAGATGTTCTTTGTGGTATTGCAGCAGCCTCAGTTACTGAGAGAGTAGCTGCTAAACTTTGTTTATCTAATTTAACTATTAAGGATATTTATGAACATCCAGTTATTCCTTATGAAAAAGATGAGGTAACTAGAGTCATATATGATGGAATAGATAAAAAAGTGTATGATAAAATATGCAATTATACTATAGGTGAATTGAGAGAATTTTTATTAAATAGCACTACCAATCAACATGATATTTTGAATATAAGTAAAGGACTTACTAGTGAGGTAATAGCTTCAGTTGCAAAGCTTATGACAAATATGGATCTTATTGCTGCTTCAAAAAAAATTAAAGTTCAGTCACATTGTAAGACAACAATAGGTTTACCGGGGACTATATCTTTTAGAAATCAGCCCAATCATCCTACAGATAGTATTGAAGGAATTATAGCTTCTGTAAAAGAAGGATTATCCTATGGAAGTGGTGATGCTGTAATAGGAGTAAATCCAGTTATAGATACTTTGGAAAACTATACTAGAATAATAAATGCCCTTCACGAATTTGTAGAAAAGTATAAGATTCCCACCCAAATTTGTGTTTTGGCACATGTTACAACTCAAATGAAAGCGATAAAAACAGGTATTCCTATAGATTTGATTTTTCAAAGTCTTGCAGGTACTCAATTAGCAAATGATGCATTTGGAATTACAGTTAGCATGATTGATGAAGCAATGAGCATGGGATTAGAGTATTGTTATCCAGAAGAATCTAATATAATGTACTTTGAAACAGGACAAGGATCAGAGGTTTCTCTCCATATGCATAATGATGTGGATGAAATGACATTGGAATCCAGATGTTATGGACTAGCAAGAAGGTATAAACCTTTCATGCTAAATAATGTTTCAGGTTTTATTGGCCCAGAGACTATTTATACGGGTAAAGAAGTTATAAGGGCTGATTTGGAAGATTTGTTCATGGGAAAGATGCATGGACTCCCAATGGGAATTGCACCTTGTTATACTAATCATATGGATGCTGATCAGAATGATCAGGAGTTAGGTACAGTGCTATGTGCTTTAGCGGGAGCAAATTATTTTATGGGAGTTGCTGCTGGTGATGATTGATCAAATATTCATAAAAAAGGTACTCCTCCTGCAGAAGCAGGAGCTCAGATAGCTTCAATAGTAAAAAATATGCTGAAATTTAAGGCCAGCGGGATAAAGCTTTCTAAAATGTTATAGTGGGGGAAACACTTATGTCAGAGGGCAAAAGTTATATTGTAAAAAGTATAGGCATTGATATTGGAACAACTACTACTCAGCTTATTATAAGTAATTTAACAGTCCAAAACATTTCGTTAGGAACACTTGTACCTAAAATTTAAATAGTAAAAAAAGAGGTAATATATAAGAGTAAAATTTATTTTACCCCATTAAAAAATGCTTTTTTAGTAGATGATAAAAAAATATCAGATATAATAGAAACAGAATATTTAAAGGCGGGTATTACGCCTAAAGATATTGATACAGGGGCCGTTATAATTACAGGTGAAACTGCCAAAAAAGAAAATGCCAAAAAACTTTCCTTAAAAATTTCTAATATTGCTGGAAATTTTGTTGTAGCTACTGCAGGAGGTAATTTAGAATCAATTATAGCTGGAAAAGGTTCAGGTGCTGCAGAATATTCAAGAAAAAATTATTCTACCACTGCTAACATTGATATTGGCGGTGGTACTTCAAATATAGCTATTTTTCAAAATGGTAAAGTAATTGACTGCTGCTGTTTAAATGTGGGGGGAAGAATAATAGAAATAGGGAAAGAAACAGAAAAAATTACTTATATTACCGAACCTATGAAAATGATACTTAAGGATTTAAATTTAAATTTAAATGTTGGAGATTCAATTAACAGCGGTATATTGGAAAAAATCGTAGATAAAATGACAGACATACTTATGGAATGTTTGTTTAGTAAAAAATTAGGTGTACTTACAAAATCACTGCTGATGACAAATCCACTTTGTCAGGATTATAATATAGACTGTATTATGGTTTCTGGAGGGGTTGCTAATTATACATATAGTTGTAATTCTCATAGCAGCATTGACTTGCAACAAGTATTAAAGCATGGGGATATTGGGCCTTTATTTGGACAGAAGGTTATGAAAAAATTATCCTTAAAAAACATAAAATTGCAAAAGCCTTGTGAAACTATAAGAGCTACTGTTATTGGAGCTGGTATACAGATAATTAGCATAAGCGGCAGTACAATTTATGTAAATGAGGATATTTTGCCTTTAAAAAATGTACCTGTAGTTAAAATTTTTAATTTAGGTATTCCTACAAATATTGATGAAGTAAGTTCAGCTGTAAAGAAAAATATAAAAAAATTTTTCCATAAAGATTATATGGATAATATAGCATTAGCTATTCCTAAAGAAAGATACTTGTCATTTTCAGATATTGATATTTTAGCAAAGGGCATTGTGGATGGATTGTCTGAGTTAATAGAAATTGGCAAACCCATAATAGTTATAATGGAGCAAGATTATGCAAAAGTATTAGGACAGAGCCTTAGAATATTGGTTCCAAATACTAACATAATATGTGTAGATCAGCTTCAGGTAAGTGAAGGAGATTACGTGGATATTGGCAAATTTATTCCATCAGGAGAAGTAGTGCCTGTAGCTATTAAAACTCTTGTATTTCAAACAAAACAGTAATATAAAGCATACAATAAGGAGGTGTCAAGTAACGGTGTCAATTGATAAACAAGAACTTTTTAAAAATATATCAGATGCAGTTGTGGAAATGGATGAAGATGAAGTAGTTTTATTGGTTAAGAAAGCAGTAGAAGAAAAAATAGATGCTTATGAAGTAATTGATAGAGGACTTTCTGATGGAATGGGAAGGGCCGGGATTCTTTTTGAGAAAGAGGAATATTTTGTTACAGAACTTCTTATGTGTTCAGATGCAATGTATGCAGGAATTGATGTATTATTACCCTATTTAAGTAAATGTCGTAATAATCCATTTAAAATAGTTATAGGAGTTATTGAAGGTGATACTCATGATATAGGAAAAACTCTTGTAAAAATTATGCTAGAAGCGGCAGGGTTTCAAGTACTGGACTTGGGTAGAGATGTTCCTCCGATAAAATTCTATGAGGAAGCTAAGAAAGCAAATGCAGATATTATAGCAGTTTCAAATTTAATGACAACAACTATGAGACGTATGGAGGAGGTTATTAAAATTTTAGAAAAAGAGAACGCTAGAAAAGATTTTAAAGTTATGATTGGAGGAGGATGCATATCTCAAAATTTTGCAGATGAAATAGGAGCAGATGGATATTCTGCAAGTGCAGTAGAAGCAGTTAGACTTGCCAAAAATTTAGTTGGGTATATGGATTAATGAATATTTAAAAGGAGATATCAATAATGGATTTTAATATTGATTCGGTATGTAAAGGTGAGAGTATAGATCAAATTCCAGAAGCAGCTTTAAAAGAGACGGGAATATGTTTTGAAGATGCACACTTTAAAAAAGATTGTATGGCTGAAGTTTCTGAAAAAATAAGAGCAATTAATGGGGATTCCATTTGTCATATACCCTTTTCTGTAGTAGTTGAAGCTGAAGCTTTTGGATCTAAAGTCAGATTGGATAAGAATACTAATGGTGTTTTAACACATGATTTTAAGTATTCAAAAATTGAAGAACTTACGGATATTCATGAATTTGATTTAAATACAGGTACAATAAAAGAAGTACTGGATTGCATTGATATTTTGAGTAAGACGGGAAATGTTGTGGCACTTAATGTAGAAGCACCTTTTACTATATTAACGTTGCTAATAAATAGTTTAACTATATTTAAGGGACTCAGAAAACAAGGTGATATAATTTGTAACGCAATATTAACTATACAAAATAGTGTTAGAGAATACATTATTAAAGCTATAGAGAGAGGTGCTAGAATAATATCATATTCTGATCCGGGTAGTGACGTAAGTGTTTTAGGACCTAAAATTTATAGAAAATTAAGCGGTGAAATATCTTATAATCTGATAAAAAGTTTAGAGAGTTATCTTCATAATTCTATAATACATCTTTGCGCAAGAACATCATTTCCATTTGAAAAAATGGGATTTTGTACATCAACTCCTATTAAAGTGGAAAAAGGTATTAACTATGGAGAAGCTATTTGTAGTTTGCTAGATAACAATAATATAAAGATCTTAGGACATAAATGTATGGAAAGCACTAATAAGATTATTGAAGATTCATTGATTTGGAAACTTGATTTAAAATAAGATTGAAGTTGATTTTAAACCTCAATCTTATTTTGGTATTTTAAAATCTACTTTTTTAGATAAATTATAGAAAAAATATATAAAAAGTATTACACTTATATTAATAAAGAACATTATCAATCGGCACAGTATCTTAATGTTTTACTACTGTTAAAAGCAGTTTAAATCTTTCTACAGCTTTTAATTCATGGGGAATATCGGAAGGCACTAAATTGTCGATGATTTCACTTCCCATAATTTTGAACTATAGTATAAACTTGTTTTGAATAAAAATATGTACCATATATAATAAGTATTTTTTAAGGGATTATTAAGACTAATATATTAAAATTTATTTGTAATCAATACTTATGTGGTTTGAAAGTTAAACAATAATGGACATGGTAGGGGTATAAGATGATTTTAAATTTATTAGGTAAGAAAAAACAATTTATAAAATATGCTACTTCAGGAACTGTAAATACGATTATAACATTGGTTATTTATAATTTACTCATTAAAGTTAATGTTGGCTATATAATTTCAAATACTATAGCATATATTTTTGGAGTTGCCAATGGATTTATCTTAAATAAGATATGGGTATTTAAATCCGATGGCAGAGTAAGTGCTTTACTTATGAAGTTTATTATTGTAAATTTAATTTCGCTTATTTTTAGTACTGCAATTTTATTTTGTTTGGTAAACAATTTATATATCAATAAAATATTAGCTCAGATGATAGCAACTATTAGTACTGGAATAGTTAATTATATATTAAATAAGTTATGGACATTTTCTTAAGTATATATTGATACTTTACTCTTTTATATGAGAACTTATTTCTAATAACACTTAAAAATTGCATTAAAACATAGGAAAAGGCTTCTAGGCAATATCCAAAAGTCTTTTCTTCAGTTATATAAAATACTATAGATCGTAAAATTTATTGAATGATTCTAAGGCATATATATAATCTTTTATACCACCTAATTCTCTTACAGAATGCATGGATAATATAGCTAATCCCATATCCAAAGACATGGCATTTATGTGACTTGAAGATATTGGGCCTATAGTGGAACCACCTCTTTCATCTGAACGATTTACAAATATTTGTACAGGAATTCCAGCTTCATGACATATACGTTTATATATGGCACTGGACACAGCATCTGTGGTATAACTTTGGTTGGCACTTATTTTTATAATAGGACCTTTGTTTATAATAGGTCTGTTTACTGGATCAGATTTTTCTCCATAGTTTGGATGCAGGGCATGACCTAAATCACAAGATATTATAAATGATTTTGATATAGCCCTATAAAAATCATCCTTGTTTTTACCAAGATTGAAGGCTATTCTTTCTAGTATAGATAAAAGCATAGGTGAATTTGCACCCTGTTTTGTGGTGCTTCCAACTTCTTCATTATCGAAACATACCATTACATTTGTACTATTTTTAATCTTACTATTTGAAATTGCTTTTATTCCTGAATAAACCATGCTTAAATCATCTAGTCTACTTGAGGATATAAACTCCTGGTCAGCTCCTATTACTTTTCCTTTTTCAAATTCATATAAGAATAAATCAAAGTCTAATATATCTTCTTCAGGTACTGAAAGTTCTTCACTTATAATTTGAGTAAGATAATGTCCTTTTTTGAACCTGTCATTTACCAGTGCTAAAAGGGGAAGCATATGTTTTTGCTTGTTTAGTTCAACACCTGAGTTTATATTTCTATTCATATGTATTGCTAAATTTGGTATTATCATAAGAGGTTTTTTTACATTTAAAAGCTTTATTTTAGGATAAAATGGATTTTCTCCTTTTAAAACAACTCTTCCTGCTAGTGAAAGAGGTCTATCCATCCATGTATTTAATATAGGCCCTCCATATACTTCTGTATTTAACTTTACATACGCACCTTCAACTTCAATGTCTGAATTTGGTTTTATTCTAAAGCTAGGTGAATCAGTATGAGCACCTATTATTCTAAATCCTGAATTTTCCAACTCGCCTTTTCCAACTGTAAATGAAATAAGGGCAGATTGATTCTTAGTTACAAAATATTTACCACCTTTTTTTATTTTTAAGGGTTCTCCTTCTTTAATTTCCACAAATCCAAATTTTTTAAGTTCGGATATAGCGTTTTTTACTGCATGAAATGCAGTTGGACTTTCATAAATATAATTTATAAGTTCTTCGGCCTGTTCAATTTCATAATCTTTCATAATGTCCTCCTTTTTAAAATTTAATAGATAATTTATTTGTGTTAATTTACCATTTTAAAATTTTTATTTAAATCAGAAAATTTATTTTTAAACTTTGATGATGTGTAAATTTTATTATCTTTGGTGGTGACCTCACAGGATATGCCAGGTTGGGTTAGCATAACACTGCTATTTTTTCATCAATTTTGATTTTATCATATCCGACCAGAGGTAATGTTGATACAATTTTTTCACGCACTCATCTACTGCATTTTTTGCGTTAGGTCCATAGGCTTTTAAATCCATTGCTGTGTGTATCCATTGTTATTATAGTTTTTTCGTAGAGTTGGTTATTAGAAGTGTTATTGTAAGAACATGAACTAAGTAGTAAAATGAATGATAAGCAAATTACTAGGTTTAAAACATGAAATTTAAGCCTTGGGCTGTATTTTTTACTATTTAGTAACATTTTACATTACCTCATATTTTATATTATATATGACTCATGTTTGTACAGCAACTAGGGCAAAAGATATATGACTTATGTTTATCCGATGGCTACCGACTTTAACACTCTCACGCACCCTGTGAAAGCAATATCTCCAAATCATAGATTTAGGGCACTTGCTTTTTTATTAAAGTGGGAGTGCAACAGTAACTACGTCCCTGGATAATTAATCTAAATTTAGTGGGACAAACAAAACTCTAAAGAGAAAGCGATTTACTTTAAATCAAAGATTTAAGGTCTCTGATTTTTCCACTAAGTAAGATTCATCGATATAAGCACTAGGTAGATATACATACAAAAATAGGAGAATAAAGATATGAAAAAGAAGAATAAGTTTCTATTGATATTAGGTATAATTGGTCCTGGACTAATTACTGTAAATGCAGGAAATGATGCAGGAGGTATTACTACTTATGCTACCGTTGGAGCATCTTATGGTTATAGTATGCTTTGGGGATTGTTATTAATAACATTCAGCTTATCTGTTATACAGGAAATGAATGCTAGGATGGCTGTTGTAACGGGAAAAGGGCTTTCTGATTTAATTAGAGAAAATTTTAGCGTTAAGCTTGCTTTTTTTGCAATGAGTATTTTATTTATTGCTAATTTTGGTGTTTGTGTAGGTGATTTTGCTGGTATAGCTGCTAGTATGGAAATGTTTGGTATAAATAAATATATTTCCGTTCCAGTAATGGCGTTTATTGTTTGGTTTCTTATTACAAAGGGTTCATATTCAAATATAGAAAAGGTATTTTTAGCTTTTACACTTGTGTTTTTTTCCTATATAATAACTTGTTTTATAGAGAAACCAGATTGGCATCATGTGATAAGAGCAACCCTTACTCCTACTTTGAAATTTGACAATGGATTCATTTTAACATTTATAGGAATGATTGGTACTACAATTACTCCATATATGCAGTTTTATCTTCAATCCTCTGTGGTAGATAAGGGGTTGCAGATAAAAGATTATAAATATGAAAAATTGGACGTATATTTAGGCGCTATTTGGGGAAATTTAGTTGCGTTTTTTATAATAATATGTACTGCTGTTACCTTATACAAAGCAGGAATAAAAGTAGATAGCGCAAGCCAGGTTGCAGAGGCTCTTAGGCCATTAGCAGGAAATTATGCTTCAATTCTCTTTGGAGTTGGGCTTTTTGGAGCATCTGTACTTGCAACTATGGTTATTCCTCTGTCTACTGCATATGCAATATGTGAATGCTTTGGACTTGAGAGTGGATTAGATCATAAATATAAGGATTCACCTGCTTTTTATGGAATTTTTACTTTTATGATAATATTTAGCTCGATAATAGTGTTAATACCTAATGTGTCATTAGTAGGGGTTATGCTTGTTACGCAACAGCTTGCAGGAATTTTGTGCCCCATTATATTAATATTTATGGTAGTGCTTACTAATAATAAAGAACTTATGGGTGACTATGTTAATAATGGATTACAAAATATTATTATATGGGTAACTGTAATATTTATAATTGTTCTTTCATTAATTTTATTTGTTTCACCATTTTTAAAAAGAATAATCTAAAAGGAGTTGTTGCACTTAGTGCAACAGCTCCTTTTAGATTGCTATATCTCTTTTAATTTAATTTTCTTCATCCCATATCATTTTAGCCAGTGGAAATGGTTTTAAAGCCCTGTCTAATATTCCCTGAACGTATGCAATAAGTATACCATAGTTTACTATAGGAACATTAAATTCCTTTGCAGTGTTGATTCTATAAAGCATTGCAGCTCTGTTCAACATGCAAGCACCGCAGTGAACTATTAAGGCATAGTTCTTTATTTCTTCTGTAAAAGAAACACCAGATGAAAATTCAAAATCTATCTTCTTACCTGTAATTTGTCGTATCCATCTAGGAATTTTTACTTTACCTATATCATCAGATTGTCTATGGTGAGTGCAGCCTTCTGCAATAAGTACTTTATCTCCATCCTTTAATTTTTTTACAGCTTTTACTCCCTTTATGAGTTCTACTAGATCTCCTTTGCATCTTGCAAATAGTATGGAAAAAGAAGTCATCAATATATCTTTTGGGGTATCTGCTGCCACTTTTAAAAATGCCTGAGAATCTGTAACTACTATTTTAGGGCTTTTACCTAGGTTTTGTAAGGTTTCCCTAAGTTCAAATTCTTTAGTTACCACTGCTATAGCATCACTTTCCAATACATCTCTTATTGTCTGTTGCTGTGGGAGAATAAGTCTCCCCTTAGGAGCTGCTTTATCTATAGGGGTTACAAGAACCACAAAGTCTCCTGGCTTTATTAAATCACCGATTACTTTAAATTTATCTTCACTTTGAGGCTTTGATGCTATTATTTGATTTTTTAACTCAAGTATACCTTTTCTGTTAAGGGCGGATACTTTTACAATTGGTATTTTTAGCTCCTTTTTCATATGTTCTACATCTAGCTCTTTTATATCGGAAGCATCGATTTTATTTAAAACTCCTATAAGGGGAATTTTTTTATCTTTTATTTGCTTTATTATAGATTTGTCATAATCTGTGATTCCAATAGTTGAATCTATTACAATTATTGATATGTCAGTTTTATTTAAAACACTTAATGTTTTTTCTTTCCTAAGTTCACCAAGCTCACCTTCATCGTCAAGACCAGCAGTATCTATTATTACACAGGGACCTATGGGGAGTATTTCCATAGATTTATAGACTGGATCTGTAGTAGTACCACTTACATCTGATACAATGGCTATATCTTGTCCTGTTAAGGCGTTTATAATACTTGATTTACCTGCATTTCTTTTGCCAAAGAGCGCTATATGTGTTCTTACTGAGCGAGGTGTTTCATTTAAACTCATAAGTAATCTCCTTCAATATTTATTTGCCAGGGATACCTGGTTTTGTTAGTTGATATGGATTTAGTATTTCATCTATTTTTTCATTAGGTAGTATTTTTCCTTCGTATAGAATTTCTCTTATAGTTTTATGATTTTTTAAGGCTTTCTTTGCGAGTTCACTAGCTTTATCATAACCTATGTAATGCACTAATGCAGTTACCAGTGCTGTGGAAGTTTCAAGATTTTTTTTGCAATTTTCTTTGTTTACTTTAATTCCACTAATACATTTTTCCCTAAATAGTACAACTGCTCTTTCTAAAAGTTCTAGAGATTCAAGTAGGCATTCTGCAATAAGTGGAGTAAATGCATTTAACTCCAACTGTCCTGAACTGCTGGCCATTGTAATTGCTGTGTCGTTTGATATTACTCTCATACTTACCTGTGCCACCATTTCAGCTATGACTGGATTGACTTTTCCTGGCATGATAGTTGAACCTGCTTGTACCTTTGGAAGAATGATTTCTCCTATTCCTCCATGAGGGCCTGAATTTAAAAGCCTTAAATCATTTGAAATTTTTAAAAGATTGCAGGCTAAGGACTTTAAAAGTCCTGAAACTTCAACAAATACATCGCAATTTTGAGTAACATCCATAGGATAATCAGAACGGGCAATTCCAAGCCCAGTTAAGTCCTGAAGAACATCTGTTATTTCATATATAAATTTATTAGTTGCATTAAGCCCTGTACCGATAGCGGTACCACCTATATTTATCTCTCTAAGTCTTTCCTCTACTTTATATATTCTCCATCTATCTCGTGCTATTGCCTTGGCGTAAGCTCCAAAACCTTGTCCTACCATCATAGGAAGCGCATCCATTAACTGAGTTCTACCTAATTTCAATATATCCGAGAATTCATTTTCTTTGACCTGAAGTTCTTCCTGAAGATCAGATAGACAACTGCTTAATTTCCTTATGCGGCGTATAGCTGCAATTCTAAGGGCAGTAGGATAAACGTCATTTGTAGATTGAGACATATTTACGTCATTTAAAGGATGTACTAGTGAGTAATCTCCTTTTTTACCACCAAGTATTTCTATAGCTCTATTTGCTATGACTTCATTTACATTCATATTTGTGGATGTGCCGGCTCCGCCTTGAAATGCACTTAACTTAAACTGGTTGTCCAATTTACCATTTATAACTTCTTCGCTGGCTTTAATTATGGCATTCGCTTTTTCAGTTTTAAGTTCCTTTAAATCTTTATTGACTACGGCAGCTGCCTTTTTTATGAGTGCAATTTCTTTAACTAAATTTAAATTAACGGTTTTACCCTGTAAGTTAAAATTTTCTAAAGCCCTTTCAGTATTAATACCAAAATAGGAAGACGCTTCAATTTCTTTTTCTCCAAGTAAATCTTTTTCTACTCTAAAAGTCATATTTTACCCCCCTTAAGTTAATAACTAAAATTTAACTTATTAATATTTTATAACAAAAAAGCTCAAAATAAAATATAATGCAATTTTGTGGAGAAATATAAAATAAGCACTTAAATTTAATTAAGTGCTTATTTTCAACAAGAGGTATAGAAGTATTAGGATTTACTAATCCCAATCATCAAAGTCTCCAATTGGGAATATAATTGGGAATATGAATGGAGAATATGGATAATATGGCATTCTGCGTCTGCGTCTGCGTCTGCGCCTGCGTCTAGGTCTTCTTCCATGTTGTCTGTATAGATCTCCTAATTCATCAAAATTATCATCTTCGTCCATCATTTCTGGATTATAGGGGCAGTTATATACAGGGCAGTTATAAGTAGGAGAAGCATAAGTATCTTCAGCATGATCATAATACTGGATGTTTTCTTCCTTATCTTTTGAGTTATTTTCACTTGTATTCATTTAATGCCTCCATAAAATTTATTATATTATCATAGTATGAGGTGTGGGGAAATTTGTTACTAAAATTTTATTACAAGGTTTTACGAATTTTATTATAATATTAATAAAAAATATTCGTATTTTTCTGTTGACTGTAACATACAATTTTGATACCATAATGTAGGAGGGATGCTATTTGAAAGAAAAATATGATGTAATAATAGTTGGAGCTGGCCCTGCAGGAATATTTACTGCTTTAGAAGTTACAAAGCTTAACAAAAATTTAAATGTGCTTATAATTGATAAAGGCAGAAATATAGAAGATAGGAGGTGTCCAGCTAGGATAAATGGAAAGTGTGTAAATTGCAATCCATGTGGTATCACTTCTGGCTGGTCAGGTGCAGGAGCTTTTTCTGATGGAAAGCTTTCTTTAAGTCCGGAAGTCGGAGGTAGAATTTTAGAGTATTTTTCAGAAGATGAATGTAAAAAGCTAATAAAATATTGTGATGATATATATTTAAATTTTGGAGCTAACAAAGTTATATATGGATTAAACAATGAAAACATAGATAAGATAAAATATGAAGCAAGCAAATATAATATTCGTCTTATACAGTGTCCTGTTAGGCATCTGGGAACAGAATTAGCCTATGAAGTACTTAAAAAAATGTATTATCACCTTTTAGATAATACAAACACTGAATTTAGTGAACTTACTACAGTAGATGATATATTAGTTGAAGATGATAGTGTAATTGGAGTTTGTGTGGAAAATAAAAATGGTAAGAAAAAGATTTTAGCAGATAAGGTAGTAGTTGCTCCAGGTAGGGGTGGTGCAGAATGGTTTTCAAATCAATCCAAAAAGTTAAATTTAAAAACTACAAATAATGCTGTAGACATAGGTGTTCGAGTTGAAGTACCAAATTCAATAATGGATCATTTGACCAAAGACTTGTATGAAGCAAAACTTGTATATTATTCTGATACATTCGATAATAAGGTTAGAACTTTTTGTATGAATCCAGGTGGTGTAGTATCAGAAGAGCACTATGATGGTACTATAGCAGTTGTAAATGGACATAGTTACGAAGAAAAAGAATTGAGAACAGAAAATACAAACTTTGCAATGCTCGTCTCTACATCGTTTACAGAGCCGTTCAACCAACCTATAACTTATGGCAAGTATATCGCAAAGCTTGGGAATATGCTTACAGGAAATGGCATAATGGTACAAAGGCTGGGCGATTTGTTAAATGGAAGAAGAACTGATTATTCAAGGCTTAAAAAATCCACTACTATTCCAACTTTAAAATCAGCAGTGCCTGGAGATCTAAGTTATGTTTTGCCTCAGAGATATCTTACATCCATAGTTGAGGCACTAAAAGCTTTTAACAATGTGGCACCAGGACTTTATAGCAAAAATACACTTTTATATGGTGTGGAGGTAAAATTCTATTCTAGTAAATTTGATACAAATGATAGATTTGAAACTCCTATAAAAAATCTATATGCCATAGGAGATGGTGCAGGTATTACAAGAGGGCTTATGCAGGCCTCAGTAACAGGTGTAGTAGTTGGAAGAGATATAGTTAGCAAATAATTGTAAATTATTATATATTATTTTAAAAGATTTGGGTTATACAAAAAAGGGGAGGAAATTCTCATGTCAGCGTTTATTGTTTTAGGATCCCAATGGGGTGATGAAGGAAAAGGAAAGATGACAGATTATCTTGCAAAGAGGGCAGATGTTGTTGTAAGATTTCAAGGTGGAAATAATGCAGGTCATACAGTTGAAGTAGGTGATAAGCAATACAAACTTCATCTCGTGCCATCTGGAATATTGTATAAAGATAAGGTGAATGTAATAGGAAATGGAGTGGTACTTGATCCAAAGGCCTTATTTGAAGAAATGGATTATTTAAAAAACGAGGGAGTAGACATATCACCTAAAAATTTAATAATAAGTGATAGAGCTCAACTTATTATGCCTTACCATAAGGTATTAGACGGTATAAAAGAGAGGGCAAGAGGTAAAAAAGATATAGGAACTACAGGAAAAGGAATTGGACCGTGCTATACGGATAAAATGGAAAGAAGCGGCATAAGAGTTTGTGACCTTATTCACCAGAATATATTTAAGGAAAATCTAAAAGAAAATCTAAAGATAAAGAATGACATAATAACAAAGGTTTATGGAGAAGGGGCTCTTGATTTTGATACTATATACAATGAATATATTGATTATGCAAAGAAATTAGCTCCTTATGTTAAAGATATATCTGTAGAAGTATATAATAGTATAAAAGGTGGAAAAAAAGTATTATTTGAAGGTGCACAAGGCACTTTGCTGGATATAGATTATGGTACTTATCCTTATGTTACATCTTCAAGTACTATTGCTGGTGGGGTATGTATTGGTTCTGGAATAGGACCTACTATGATAACAGGAGCAGTAGGTATTGCAAAAGCGTATACTACAAGAGTGGGAAAAGGACCTTTTCCTACAGAGCTTTTTGACAAAACAGGAGAATGGATTAGAGAAATGGGTCATGAATATGGTGTTACTACAGGAAGGGCTAGAAGATGTGGATGGCTAGATCTAGTAATACTTAAAACTAGCAGCAGGGTTTCTGGACTTACAAGCTTTGCTATCACAAAAATAGATACTTTAGCAGGACTTGAAAAGGTAAAAGTATGTGTAGGATATAAATTTAATGGAAAAATTATAGACTATGTACCTGCAAGTTTAGAAGATTTAGCTAATTGTGAACCTGTATATGAAGAATTTGATGGTTGGGATAGAGAAATAGAAAAGGCCAAAACTTATGATGAGTTACCAGACAATGCTAAAAAATATTTAAATAGAATAGAAGAATTTACAGGAACAAAGGTATCTATAGTGTCTGTTGGACCAAGAAGAGATCAGACAATAGATGTAAGTGAAATATAAA
>DAISLB010000015.1:0-41226 GCA_036820645.1 Clostridium sp. | reverse complement strand
TTCTAAGCATCAGATGGAGTTAAAACTCCATCTGATGCCAAGAACTCTGTTTATAGACTACTCTTTATTGAATTTTTTTGCATATAGTGCTATACTAAAAGTAGAAATACAGCGTATATATCATACTTAAAAAGTTATATATCATATAATATATTAAATGTTCGTACTATGATTATAAGGGGGATTTGTTAAAATGAATACTACCTACTGTTTTTCTAAAATATCCGAGGACTTACAAAATCAAATTGAAGATTTAATAGAAAAATCCGGAATGCCTGCAAAAGAATTCATAAATGCATTAGCTGAACACTACAATGTAAAATGTTCTAATATATCACCTGTAGCAATTGATTATTCAAATTACTGGAATAGTTTTGTAGACTAATATAAAATAAAAAAATAAATGGCTGGAAATTAAATTTTCCAACCATTTATTTTTTATCTTCAATTATGAAAGCATAGCAAATCTAAATATAAATAAGGCTGCAAGTATATATACTATTGGATGAACTTCCTTATGTTTTCCTGTAGCTACTTTAACTATTGGATAAAATATTATTGCTGCTGCTATACCATTTGCTATACTGTAACTAAAAGGCATAAATGCTATAGCAAAGAAAGCTGGAAGTCCTTCTGTAAAATCACTAAAATCTATTTTAGTAACTACTCCCATCATAAGTGCTCCTACAATTATAAGTGCTGGAGCTGTAGCTTGGCTAGGAACTATGCCAACTAGCCCACTAAAAAATAATGAAAGTATAAATAATATTCCGACAACAAATGAAGTAAGTCCTGTCCTTCCTCCTTCAGATACACCTGCAGTAGATTCTACATAGGTATTAACAGTACTTGTTCCTAATATTGAACCAATAGTAGTTGCAAGGGAATCTGCAAAAAGAGCTTTATGCATATTCTTAACTTTTCCATTTTCATCAACCATGCCTGCTTTTTCAGCTGTACCAACAAGTGTCCCTATAGTATCAAACAAATCTACTAAAGTAAATGTTATGATTACTACAATTAAGCTGGTAATAGCTCCAACTACACCTGCTTTTCCAATTCCTAAAAGTCCTTTAAAATCAAAAGCAAAGAATGTAGGAGCAAGTGATGGTGGGGCACTTATAACTTTTATTCCTGTAAGATGTGTCACTCCAAAAGGTATACCAACTATAGTAGTTAATGCTATTCCTATCAAGATTGAACCCTTAACATTTCTTGACATAAGTATTACTGTAATTAAAATTCCTATAATTGCTACTAAAACTGGCGCGCTTGTCAATTTTCCAAAAGCAACTAGTGTATCAGGATTTGATATTACAATTCCTGCATTTTTTAATCCTATAAGAGCTATAAAAAGTCCAATACCTCCCGATATGGCAAGTTTTAAATTATATGGAAGGGCATCTACAATTTTTTCTCTTATAGAAGTTACCGTTATTATAATAAAAATTATTCCTGAAACTAAAACTGCTGCCAATGCCTGCTGCCATTTGTAACCCATGCCCAAGCAAACACTGTATGTAAAAAATGCATTAAGTCCCATTCCTGGTGCCTGTGCAAAAGGTAAGTTTGCATAAAGCGCCATTATAAAAGTTCCGATAGCTGCTGCTATACAAGTTGCTGTAAATATAGAACCTACAATAGGATCATTTATAGCAGACAATCCAGCTTTAACTGCCGCATCTCCCATAAGTCCCCTAGTATTCATTCCAGCCTGCATAAGTATAGTTGGATTTACAAAAATTATATAGGCCATAGTAATAAAAGTAGTAATACCTGCTAGAATCTCTGTCTTTACAGTAGTATTGTTTTCCGGCAATTTAAAAAATGATTCTAGAAAAGATAAATTGCCACCGTCATTTTTGTTCGCTTTTTCAACATTCATGTAATTACCTCCAAAATTTAAAAAATTCTAACATGAATTATAGTAAAATCCAAGTTAGAAAATAGATAAAAAATACCATTTTCATCGAATCCACTCATAGTCAAGGATTTTTGGTACCTTGGTAGATACTCTCGAACCATATTATCAAGATTATACGAATGTTCTGCTAAAAAAAATATTTAATGTACGCATTCATATTATCATCTTGTTCATAATATGTCAATATTTTTATAAACAAAGTTCTTGGCATCGATGGAATTTTAACTCCATCTGATGCTTAGAAATCGTTATCCAGGGACGTAGCTGCTCGCCACGTACACTTGCAGAAAAGCAGATATCCCAAATCTTTGATTTGGTGATAGTCGCTTTCGCTGTGTGCAAGCAGATATCCCAAATCTTTGATTTGGTAACAGTCAATTTCACTGAGTGGATGGGAGTATTAGAGCAGGTAGTCATCGGATAAATAAAAACTATCTCTTATTAAAATATAAAAGTCCAAGTATAACAACCAATATTAAAAAAGGTAATGAAAATACTATTTTAAAAACAAATCCTATAATTGCCATTATAAAAGCTAGAAATATAACTATGCCTACAAGTGGAAGTACTATAATTCCTAATAAGGAAAATACAATATAAAAAGTAAAAATCATAAATAAAATGCCAAATAAAGTAATCATAAATCATTTATTCCCCCATCCATTATCTATATTTCGTCTCAAATACATTAAAATTTAAAGTATTACAATTATCCTTATCAATTACGATTTAACAGCTTAGTAAGACTAATTATTTTCAATATTCTTTAATATAATACTCCTATAATTACTATCAATATTATACAGTTCAAACACTTTTTCATCTAATATTGTTTCCAATGTATCTTTTTTATCATTACTATTCATAATCTTCAAAACTAATTTTTCTATATCCTCTTTAGTTTGTTTGCTGCAGTGTCTTATTGGTATTTCATCTAAATTGCATTTTTTAATTTGTGGAATAGAATTAGAGTTGGTGATTAAAAAGTTTAAATAATACCACTGGATTAACTTTGAATTCAATATTGCCAAAATATACTCAGGAGAAAATTCCTCATTTGTGCTTATTATGCCATATAGAGATTGTTCTATTATACGTCCTTTATCATCCAGGGCTGCTATTAAATTTTTTCCAGTTTTCCTCATTACTACTTTATTCTTAAAAGTAAGCTTTTCCATGTTTTTAGTTCCACCTATTATATTTTGAGGTATAAAACTATAATAGTAATTGTTCAAAACTTGAAATTTTTTTATGTTTTCTCCTTTTAGTACTTCTACCTGATGTTCATTTTTTCTAATGTGGGTTATCTTTTTACTATAGCCTATAAATCCCGTAAAAGTCTTGCAAATGCTTTCTAACTTACTGCTATTTTTCTCTATGCAATCTTTTATATTTAAATTTTGAGTATAACAGCAGTATGTAAACTGAAATTTTGAATTTCTCAGATATTCATGCTGATACACTTCATATGCCCTCTTTTTATAAATATCTATTTTTATTTTATTTACTTTTTTATGTTCATTTTCTGCTATTATAATCATAGAATCTGTGTTTATTTCCGGAAAATCTATTTCAAATACGAGATTTAATATATTATAATTTTCAAGTAAACTCTTTCTAAGTTCACTGTATTGAATATTTTGTGACAACCTATCAGGAACTACAAATCCAAATCTTCCTCCAGGTTTTAAGATTTCCATAGATCTTTTTATAAAGTATTCATATAAATTAGGCAAATATGTATTTCCATTATAATTTTCACTATAGTACTGTAATAATCCTTCTTCTATATTCATTTTATTCTTTCGACTTAAAGATACCCAGGGAGGATTTCCAAGTATATAATCATACTTTTGATTCCAAAACTTAGCAATGGATTCAACATTTACACCACTATATTCTTTTATATAATTAATTTTATCCCACTTTATCAAACTATCACAGCATATGATATTTGCCTCTATATTAATGTTTACGCCGCTGACTTTACTTAAATTAATTTTTGTAAGCTCTACAGCCGTACTGTCTATATCTGCACCATATATGCACTTCTTTAATATATGAAATCTTAAATTTTCCTGCTGCCAATAGTGGAATCCATCTATACTTTTTAATCCATCTTCAGTTTCAATCCTATAAGTTTTATCTTTAAAAGTATTTCTAATAATCTCTAAATTTTCACTGAACTTTTCCATTAAAATTTCGTATACTCTTACCAGAAAATATCCACTTCCACAAGAAGGATCTAGTACTTTTATACATGGGTTCTTTTTAAGATCCAAGTTTGACATAATGTTTTTCACTATATAGTCAACTATATAGTGGGGGGTATAAAAACTACCCTTCCGTTTTCTTTCTTGCTTTTCCATTGATCTTTCATACATTTCTCCAAGTATAGATGAATCACGCCACTTATGCATACCATACTCCTTTTTTTAGTTTGAAATTAACTCAACTTTCTCACACATACAAAATTCTAACTCATTACTTTATACATTCTGATGCTTTTGATGAAGACAAATTTTCTTTTCCATTCGCATTTAACCTCTTAATTTCAAGGAATAAAAACAACCCTGTTAATATGGAAGATACGCCATCAGATACAGGAGCTGCCATCCACACTCCATTTAGTTTAAATATTCTTGGAAGTATAAGAAGCATAGGGATAAGAACTATTACCTGTCTTAAAAGTGCCAAAAACATAGAGATTTTAGCTTTTCCTATAGCTTGAAAAAAGTTAGAACTTACTATTTGAAATCCTACTATAGGAAACATAATCATAAATATTTTTATCCCATTTACAGTTATATTAGTCAGATTCATATCAGACTTGTTAAACATATTCACTAAGGCTGTAGGGAAAATTTGAACTGCTAACCCTCCTGCTGCAGATACAAAAGTTCCTGCAGCAATTGCAAGTAGCAATGCTTTTTTTACACGTCTATACAATTTAGCTCCGTAATTAAATCCAATCACGGGCTGTGATCCTTGATTTATTCCAAATATAGGCATAAGTATCATAGTAGCTATACCATTTATTATACCCATAGCGCCTATAGCTAAATCTCCACCATATATTCCTAAGCTTTTGTTCAATATCACATTCACCAAACTTGCAGCAATCTGCATTGCAAAAGGAGACATTCCTATGGAAAAAATACTTGTGACTATATCTTTGTTTAAACGAAGATACTTCTTTTTTATTTTAAGCATACTATTTCCCTTTAAGAAATAATAGAGTACCCATATCATATTTATACCCTGGGAAATCGAAGTAGCCACAGCTGCTCCCCTTATTCCAAAATGAAGTATATATATAAATAAAAAATCCAAGATTATATTACATATACCACCTATGAGCATTGTATTCATTGCTGTTTTGGGATCACCCTCTGAGCGTATTATATTGTTGAGTCCAAAACCTACAGTTTGAAGTATAGATGCACAAATTAATATAGTTATAAACTGCTTAGCATAAACTACAGTGTTATCACTAGCACCAAAAGCCCTCAGCATAGGATCTACAAAAATAAGTCCAAAAATCGTAATTATTATAGAAACTATAATTAAAAGTACTAGTGCATTTCCTAATATGTGCTCTGCTTCGTCTTTATTATTTTCTCCTAGTTTTATGGATATCCTTGCAGCAGCACCTATTCCTACAAGCATAGCAAAAGCCATTATGATTATTGATATAGGGAAAGTCAAACTTACACCTGATATGGCCATAGCTCCAACAACTCTTCCTATAAATATTCTATCTATTACAATATAAAGTGCATTAACAAGCATCCCTACTATAGCTGGTATAGAAAACTCCAGTAGTAATTTACTAACTTTTTCATCTCTTAATTTTACTGATCTTTCCAAATAAATTCCTCCCATAAAAATAATTAATAGCCTAAATATTTTAGGCTGTCCTATAATAAATTCTTATTTAATTTTTTCAACCAACAAAGCATGAGCTGTTTTTCTTCTTTTGAAAATCCATTACTTAAAATTGTCTCTATTTCATCATTTGCCGACATACATTTAAACCTTATGTTTTTCCCTTCTTCTGTAAGATAAACTCTATTTATTCTTGCATCTTTAGTATCCTCTCTTCTATCTATCCATCCTTTTGATACCAGGATATTCACAAGTCCTGTAATAGAAGCTGGTCTTAATTGAAGTTCTTCGGCTATTTCCTTCTGAGTTAACCCATCTTCTATCCATAACTGTACAAGCACTCCTACTTGTGATGTAGTCAAACCATATTCAGCAAGTTTACTATTATGTAAATTTGTCATATTTCTATAAATTACTCTAATCCAATATGTTATAAATTTATCACATGGTTCACATTTTATTTCACTTTCCATTAGTTAGCCTCCTAATTAATTGCACAACCCATGTTATAATAATAAATAAATATTGTCAATGCTCTTTATTAAAATTAAAACAAAATTGTCACAACTCATTAACACTTCTGCCATAAAACTGTAACATAATAAATTTATTATATATACGTAAAATAAATAATAACTTATTTTTAGGAGGTACTTACATGGACGATTTTAAAAGCAAATTTCATACTTTAAAAATAAATTTAGGAAGCAAATTAAAAAATAACCTTAGAAGAAGTAAAAAGTTTATGTCTTATATAGCTGTAGGATTAATATGCAGTATTTTAGGTGGAAGTATTTCAGTTGCAGGTGCTTTATATTTTGTACCAAAATTAGATATGTTTAAAAACACCCCATTATATCAAAATCTAACTTCTCAAAATACAGGAACTGTTCAAAATACAGGAAGTACTAAATCTTCCAGCACTATAAATGCTTCTCCAATATCAACAAAAGGTGGTCTTACTGTATCAGAAATAGCAAAAAAAGTAGGTCCTGCAGTAGTCGGAGTATCCATAAAAACCGTATCCCAGTCTGACATTTTATCCCAGTCTGATATTTTCGGACAGTCTGATGGAAATCAATCAAACGGCAACAGCAGTCAAGATGATGGTATGGGCTCAGGTATAATAATAAATGAGAGTGGATATATACTTACAAATTATCATGTTATAGAATCTGCTGAAAAAATAACTGTAATATTTAACAATAAAAAAGAAGCATCTGCAAAAGTGATAAATTATGATGCAGACTTAGATTTAGCCATAATTAAAGTAACTACTAATGACAAAATGCCAGCTGTAGCAGAATTAGGCGATTCGAAAAATCTTCAGGTAGGAGATTCTGTTGTAGCTATAGGAAATCCTCTTGGGAAAGAATTGTTAGGTTCTGTAACTACTGGTGTTGTAAGTGCGCTAAACAGAGATGTTAAAGTTAACAATACTACTCATACCTATATTCAAACAGATGCTGCTATAAATTCAGGTAATAGCGGTGGTGCCCTTGTAAACTCCGCAGGCCAGGTAATAGGTATAAACTCAGCTAAAATAAGTGGAAGTGGAGTAGAAGGAATTGGATTTGCAATACCAATAGACACTGTGAAACCTAAATTAAGCGGTCTTTTAAAACCTATTTTAAAATTAGGTATTGCAGCAAGAGATATAACTTCACAGCTTTCTGAACAATATAATGTACCTGAAGGTGTATATGTGGCAGAAGTGCAAGAATTTAGTGCCGCAGAAAAATGTGGACTTCAAGTTGGAGATGTTATTCAAAAATTTGACGGTAAATCTGTAAAATCCATAAGTGAAATAAATGATATAAAAGCTACTCACAAATCTGGAGATACAGTAGAAGTAGTTGTAAACAGAAATGGGAGTAAAAAGACACTTAATTTAAAGTTATCAGAATAAGATTTTTAGTTACTACATAGGGCTGCTGCACTAATTTAATTAGTGCAGCAGCCCTTTTAAAACGTATATATGTTTTTAAACAGTTGACAATTGATAGTGGAAAATTGAAAATTATGGATGATTTTCTTACGCTAACACTTCAAAAAATCTAAAATATAGTAACATTGAAGCCTTGCTTCATTTAATTCTACTATTTAGTACTATTATTTATAGGAAAATATGCAGAATAAATATCTTTAGCTACAGAGGCAGCACCACCCCCTCCTTGTCCACCATCGAATAAAACCACATATACTGCTATTTCTGGTTTATCACTAGGAGCAAATCCAACATACTCTGAATAGTCGGTTCTTCCAACTTGTTCTTGATTACCAAGACTTTGAGCAGTACCTGTTTTACCTGCTGCACTTATTTGAAATCCCTTAAATACACCAGCTGCTGTACCATTTTCATTAACAGCATTCATTCCTTCTTTAACAGATTCCAAACTTGCAGCACTGACACCAGTTTTTTCTATAACCTCTGGTTTCACTTTTTCAATTACTTTTCCATCCGCATCCAAACATTGATCTACTAAGTGCAGTTTATATCTAGTACCTCCATTTGCAAGAGTTGAAATATAATTTACTACTTGAAGAGGTGTAAATTGATTTAATCCTTGACCTATAGCAGCATTTTCTATATTTGCAGGTACTTTTAGTTGTATATTAGCGTCTGAAATAGTTATACTATATATTACACTGATTAAATTATTCATTTGGCTATCACTGATATCTTTTTTATTATTCGTATCTTTCAATACAAGTTCCGAAAATAATTTCTTATATTTTAATTTATCAAAAGAACTAGTTCCATTTTTTATACAATCTTTTATAAGATTTTTAATATTATTTTTAATTTGCTTTGTTTCTTTTGAATCATTATCATTATCGTATAAATCTATTGTAACAACCTTATGTCCGTAATCATCTTGTCCACTCTTAAGCGCAGACATAGTTTTCCAAAGATAAGTGCTAGCATAGGCATTTTTATTTGACACAGTATTATATACCTGTCCAAACTTTTCTGGTATTTCTATTCCCGTAGCAGCTTTAACATTGCTGTTTGGATATATACCCAATCCAAATTTGCATGCATACTTTGCTAAAATGTTATCTCCAAAGGCTTTTCTAAGCCTTTCCGCTACGGTCATGAAATATGGGTTACTAGACTTTTCTATGGCAGTTACAAGATTTACAACACCGTGAGGACCATCCGACTTAAACTCTACAATTTTTCCTCCCTGATCAAATTTTCCTTCGTCATCTACAGTAAAATCTGGAGTTATAACTCCAGTTTCGAGACCTGCAATAGCAGTCATAGGTTTAAAAGTAGAGCCTGGAGGAATAAGAGATTGAGTGGCATAATTATAAAAAGGTTTTGGATATATATCATATACATCTTTTCTTATAGTAGTATTGTTCTTTATACTGTTGTCAATTGGAAAAAGTTCATTTAGTACTTCATCTTCACTTTCTCCTGGATAATTAGCTGTAATTCCTCGTTTTTCAATATAATTTCTCCCAAATTGATCCAAATTAGGATTGAAATATTTATCATACAATTCTGAAGTCAATTTTCCTGGTACTGTAAACAAATTTGGATCATATCTTGGTACTTGAGCCATTGCTACTATTGCCCCGGTATTCACATTTACCACTACAGCTGTTCCTCTTGTCGCATTTGAAGTATTTGAACCTTTCTGATAAGGATTGCTCCTAAGACTTGTCAGAGTACTTTCAAGGGAATTTTCTGCCGCTTTTTGCACATCTTTATCTATAGTAAGCTGTACTGTCTGTCCAGGACATGATTCCTTTTTGCCAAGTTCTTCAATTATTTTTCCTTTCTTATCCAGCTTTACTATTTTTCCACCTTTTGATCCTTTTAACCTATCCTCAAGAGCCCCTTCAATTCCTGCCTGCCCCACATAATCACTATTTACATCATATCCTTTTTCTTTATATTTTTCATAATCAGAAGATATTTTTGATATATAACCTAAAAAGTTAGATCCTAAATCTCCATTTGTATAAGATCTTATAGGTTCTGTGGTCACTTCTATCCCTGGGAGTTCATTTAACATTTGTAAAAATTTAAAAGCAGTATACTTACTTATATTTGCAACTGTTACAGGTTTATATCCAGAGTATCTCTGCATTTGTAAATTATCCTTCACAATCATGAGTCTTCTCTGTTTTTCCAAAGAATATGTACTACTTATTTTGTACTTGGCAACAAGTTTTTTAAAAGTATCTTCTGGCGTTATTTTAAGTAATTCCTTATTTACTAAACTATATAAATCATCTTGAGATATATTTTCATTGCTCTTTTTAATTTTTTTTTCTATTTCATCATTTAAGTTTCTGTCTCTTTTAAATCTAATCTCAAGATTTTTTCTGATTTTTTCATCATCACTTCTAAATTCAAATCTATAAGGATTTACTTTTAGTTCAAAATCATCCTGCTGACTTTCACCACTATCATCCAGTATTTTAAATACTTTATTCATAGTACTAAAAAAAACTTTATCATTGTTATCCTGGTTATCATTTTGATTATACACTAACATGTATCCTTGGGTGCTAGTAGCCAAAATATTGCCTTTGGAATCCAAAATTTTTCCCCTTGGAGCCATATCTGAAATTTCTTTTATAGATCTATTACTCGCCTCTTCCTTGTACTCATTTCCTTTCACTACCTGGAGAAAAAAAAGCCTTACGATTATTACCAAAAAAATAATCATCATGATTATTATAATAATATTATATCTTGTACTACTAAAGTTTATCTTTTCTTTCATAAAACATTGTCCCCTAAATTTTTAATATTTCCATCCACTTATTTATTTGTTATAATTATCAATTAAAAATATACCTTTCCATTTATTATAACTCATATACAAAAAATAAAAAACATATCAAATTATAAAATTATTGTAACTAAAAATTTTATATGCTAATTGTTGCGTTGCATAATTATAGAAGTTAACTATGAGTTATAACGATATTTTCGTTTAGAATATATATAATCAGTTTATATTTTTCTTACGTTTTAAATATAGGAAAAATGCTATGCTAAATACAACTCCTGTAAGGCTAACTAACTGTGCTATCCTTATACTTCCAAGCATTAAACTGTCCGTTCTAAGTCCTTCTATAAAAAACCGGCCTAGTGAATACAAGCCTATGTAAGTGGCTATTACAGAACCCCTATCATGTTTTCTTTTTAAAATATATACTAAAATTGCACATACAGCTAAATTCCACAGAGATTCATACAAAAATGTAGGATGATAATAAGTTCCATCTATAAACATTCCCTTTTGTATAAACAATGGGAATTTACTTATAAATTCATAACTTACAGGTCCACCGTGAGCCTCTCCGTTAAAAAAATTTCCCCACCTTCCTATGGATTGGGCAAGTATTATAGAAGGTGCTGCACAATCAGTTAATTTTACAAAATCTATTTTCTTATGTCTGGTATATATATAAGCAGCTGTAAGTCCAAATATAAGTCCTCCATGAATAGCAAGGCCTCCCTGCCTTATATTAAACACATCCATAATATTATCCTTGTAATCTTGAAATTGAAAAATAACATAATAGGCCCTAGCTCCTATTATAGCAAAAGGAAAAGATATCAAAAAAGTATCTATTATATTGTCAAAATTGTAGTCCTTGTTTCTACAATTTAATTTAGCTAAAATAAGTGCTGCCATAACTCCTAAAGCTATCATTATACCATACCATCTTATTTGAAAACCATTAATAGAAAATGCTACTGGATCCATAAAATATTACGACCTTTCTAAAATATAATTTTGTCCGATGGCTACCTACCGTAATACTCCCGCGCACTCTGTGAAAGCGGGAGATAACGGTAGGTACACCCCTGGATAATTCATCTAAACTTAGTGGGAAAAACAAACTCCCACTAAGTAAGATTCATTGATTATTATAAGCTTATATCCAATTGTACCAATGTTTTTAATTAAATACAATTTAGGCATATTCAAAAAAATAAGCACTGTAAATTATCAGTGCTTATTTAAAATAATAGAGGGGACTATTATTTTACTATTATTAAACTTTATCTAAGTATGTGTATTATTTTATACAATTTATGTGACAATAATATGTCATATAAATTAAATAATTGTTTACTTTCTTAATATTATATTAAATATTAACTTTTAACTCAATTTAACCTTCATTCAAGATTTATTCTACATACTTTTTGTAATAATAAGTAGAGATAGATATAAAGTTTACAATTTAAGGAGTATGTTCATGCAAACTAATGAATTACAAGAAATTAGTAGTTAATTTATATAATATTAAACTTTATAGTATTTTTTTGTATTGTAATTAATGCCTAATATGTGATATTATTACAAATATGAACATAATAAAAAACTAAACATTATTTACTAAATATAATAAAACAGATTTTTTTAAGAAATTTCTATCACATTTTACAATTAAAAATATCTCTTTTACTGCAATCACAGTTCTTAGTGCTTAGTGGACTACCACCTGTTTCAATGCAGGTACCATCTCTGATATATCTAGCTTTTGAGTATTACCAAATATGTCATGTACATGCAGGTATCTAACCAACTTTGTTATACTATGAAATCCTAAATTAGACATTAATACAAATAATCTAAAAAGCTCTGTTTTTGTTGTAATTATTAACTAATAAGGAAATAATTTTCATTAAAAAGTACCAAGCAAAAACTTATCAATGGAGGATATATATGAAAAATAAAAAATTATTAATAAGTATCACAGTAATATTTTTAATTGCATTGTATTCATGTATTTATTTTAAATTATCTTTACATTCAGCTAAAACTACAAGTATCTCAAACAATAACATTACTTCAAAAAATAAAATGTTGCCTACAAAATCTGGAGATATAAACTTAGATCAACAAACTTATTCCGATTATTACATACAAAAAGTTACAGTTTATATGAATTCATATATTAAACAAGGTAAAATAGTATTTTTAGGAGATAGCCTTACCGACATTGGAGAATGGAATGAATTACTAGATAATCCCGATATATTAAACCGCGGAATCAGTGATGATACTACATCTGGAACTTTAAACCGTCTAAGTGAAATTATACAATTAAAACCACGAAAAATTTTTATTATGCTAGGAATAAACGATATCGGTAAAGGACTATCTACTAAAGAAATCACTAAAAATTATTCTAAAATATTAGAAAATATAAAAAAGAATTTACCTAATACCACAATATATGTAGAAAGTGTTCTTCCAATAAATAAGGATTTATTTAAAACCAATACAAGTGAAAAACAGATAATAGATCTAAATGCATCTTTAAATAAACTTTGCAAAAATTCAAACGTTCAATATATAGATTTGTATCATCTTTTTACATTACCCAATGAAAATAAACTGTCTTATAAATACACCGTAAGTGGATTACATATAAATGGAGATGGTTATAGGGTGTGGGGAGATGCCTTAAAACCTTACTTGTAGTAAAAATTACCAGTAGGCTTATGCAAAACTAAGCTTACTGGTAATTTTTATATTGGGGTCTGACCCCAATACATGATATACTAATGATAAAATAAAGGATGTGTAAAAAATGAACTTGTTAGATGCAGAAAATATAAGTAAAAGTTATAGCGAAAAAATATTATTTGAAAATATATCTTTGGGTATAAATGAAGGAGATAAAATAGGTGTCATAGGCGTAAATGGTACTGGAAAATCAACACTTTTAAAGGTAATTGCAGGGTGTGAAACATCCGATGGGGGCAAAATCACTAAGTCAAACGAAACCTCAATAGGATACCTTCCTCAAAATTCTGATTTTAGTAATAGCAACCTAACAGTGCTTGAGCAAATTTTTAAGGGAACTTCTCCCGTTATGAATCTTTTACGGGAATATGAAAAAACTCTCAAACTTATTGAAAAAAATCCAGAGGACAGGAATCTTCAAGCTAAAATTGGAACCTTAAATTTCAAAATGGATGCAAAGAATGTGTGGGAAATTGAAAGTCAGGCTAAAACTATTTTAACCAAACTTGGAATCAATGATTTTAATGAAAAAATATCTGTGCTCTCAGGAGGTCAGAAAAAAAGAGTAGCCCTTGCATCTACTCTTATAACCCCTTCAAATATTTTAATACTTGATGAGCCTACAAACCACCTTGACGATGAAACCATAGAATGGTTAGAAGAATTCTTAACAAAACGCAGTGGTGCCCTGCTTATGGTAACCCACGATAGATTTTTTTTGGACAAAATAACTAATAAAATGTTTGAACTTGACAGAGGAAAGTTCTATAGTTATACGGGAAACTATAGTAATTTCCTTGAAGAAAAAGCTGAAAGACTTGAAACGGAAAACGCCAATGAAAGAAAAAGGCAAAATCTTATACGGAAAGAACTTTCCTGGATAAGAAGGGGTGCAAAAGCAAGGAGCACAAAGCAAAAAGCTCGAATAGAAAGATTTGAACACTTAACTAACGAGGGTCCATCTTTGAACAAATCAAAACTTAATATTAGTCTTCAGAGTACGCGACTTGGTAAAAAAGTCATAAACCTTGATAACATAAGCAAAAGTTTTGGTAAAAAAACATTAATTAAAAATTTTACTTACAATGTATTAAATAATGACAGGATAGGTATTATCGGACCTAACGGAAGTGGTAAATCCACCCTTATGAATATTTTAAACCAAAAAATTCTACCAGATAGCGGTACTATAAGTATAGGTGAAACAGTAAAAGTAGGCTACTACTCTCAGGGAATTTTTGATATGGACATGAAAGAAAGGGTAATTGAATACATACGTGGCACGTCAGAATATGCATCAACTACATCAGGTGAAAAAATAAGTGCTTCTGCTGTACTTGAAAATTTTTTATTTGAACCTTCAGTTCAATGGACTCCCCTTGGAAAGCTTTCAGGAGGAGAAAGAAGAAGACTATACCTTTTAAAGATACTCATGAGTTATCCTAATGTACTGTTGCTGGACGAACCAACAAATGATCTAGACATAGAAACGCTTACAATTCTGGAAGATTATATTAATAATTTTGAAGGAGCTGTTATAGCTGTATCCCATGACAGATACTTCCTTGACAAAACAGTTGATAAAATATTTTCTTTTGAAGGAAATGGTAAAATTACTCAATATACAGGAAATTATTCCTATTTTCACAAAACTGCAAAAATACCAGAAGAAAATGTAAGCACTAAAAAAAATACAGCTAAAAACAATTATAAACTACAAAAAGAAAAACCTTTAAAATTTACCTATTCAGAACAAATGGAGTTTGACAAAATAGATGAAGTAATTGAAAATCTAGAAAAATCTTTATCTGAAAAGAAAACAGAAATGGAAACTGCTTCATCTGATTATGCACTTCTTGAAAAACTCCTATCTGAGAAGAATTCACTGGAAAAAGAGTTGGAAGAAAAGGTGGATAGGTGGACTTATTTAAACGAACTCAATGAAAAAATTCAACAAAATAAAAAACACTAGAGATTGTCATTAGCACTGTCTAGTGTTTTTTAGTGGGTAAGCAAATCTATAAGCCGAGTTCTGTATTAGACAATCATCTATCTAGGCCCATTGTTACCAGTGGGCTCAAGCGATACTACCCGAAAGCAAAGCGGGCCGCCTTTTATATGCTTTCCTATTCGATCTTGCTTCAGATGGGGTTTACATAGCCGCAAAGTCACCAATGCGCTGGTGAGCTCTTACCTCGCCTTTCCAACCTTACCGAAATAAAATTTCGGCGGTATATTTCTGTTGCACTTTCCTTCAGGTCACCCTGACTGGGTGTTACCCAGCACCCTGCCCTATGAAGCCCGGACTTTCCTCTCCTGTATTTCTACAGCAGCGATTGTCTGATTTACTTACGAGTTACATAATATCATAACTAATAAAATATTACAACAAAAATTTCAATTTTTTTAATGTAAGTTATTCAATCAAATGGTTATAATGTACTATTCTACCGCAATTATCACAATAAACTATATGCTTATTCTTTTTAATATCATCTACAGTAACAGCAGATACCTTCATTTTACATCCAGAACAAACTCCTTTTGAAATTACGGCAGCTCCTGTTCCCTTAACAGAACATAGTTCATTAAACTCATCCAAAAGCTTTTTAGGAACACGTTCTTCAAAACCCTTAATATTACCTTCTGCTTTAACTATATATTTTTTAGCTTTAACTATGTTTTCACTGCTACCTTTCTTATAATTATAAAATTTCTCTTTTAAATCGATCAACTTTTTTCTACTTTTAGCTCTTTCTTTTGATATACTTTCTTCGTCATACATAAGATTTAAACTATCTTCTTCCAGTTTATTTATATCATTTTGTTTTAGTTTAATAGATTTCTCCAACGTTTCTATAAACTTCAAGTCATACTTCATATCTCCATACAACTTATTCTCATCTATCTTTATATCCCCTTTCAACTTGCTTATTTTTTCTTCTAGTCCTTCCATATCCTCTTCTATCTTTTTAAATTTATTATCTATATTTTTATAATTTAGCTTTTCTCCTTCAAATTCTTTTTTTATCTTTTTCAATAAGCTAGTATTTGAACTATTCTTTATATACTTCTTATTTTTCTTTATGATTTCCATATTTTCCTGAATTTCAATAAGCAAATTTATCATATCTTCCTCCCTTTAATTTAATAAATTCTTTTTTTAATATAATTTTAGAGTAACTAGGTGCTGTGGTGTCATATACTTTCCATATTTATTCTAAAAAAAGTAGAAATGAATTCAACTTTCATTTCTACTTATATTTATACGGACTTTTATTTACTTTTGATAAAATTACAGTATTCTCAAATCCTCTTGCTTTTATTTCATGTCTCAGAAAATTAGCTATCATTTCCATAGCAGGCCATTCTGTTCCGAAATGTCCTGCATCAATTACAGCTATCCCCTGTTCTTCAAAATCACTTACATAATGATAGGTAGTGTCACCTGTAATAACACAATCTGCACCTAATGCCTTAGCCGCATCAAAATAATCCTGGCCACTTCCATTTATAAGGGCCACTTTATTTATAATTTTAAGTTCATTTCCTGAATATCTAATTGAAGAAATATTTAAACATTTTTTTACTTGATTACAAAACCTAACTAAAGTCATAGGCTCAGTAAGGCTGGCAATTCTTCCTATACCACAATCATTTTCACCATAATTCTTAATTCTAGAAGGTTCAATAACACTATGATCGGTAAGTCCAAGCTTTTCCATAATAATATCATTTATTCCACCTTTTACAGAATCAAGATTAGTGTGACTAGAATATACATTTATATTATTTCTTATTAACTCTATTATTTTTTTTCCTATTAAAGTATCAGTAGTTATGCTGTCTGGTCTTTTAAAAAGTAGTGGGTGATGGGTAAATATAAGATTGCAATTATTCCTTATAGCTTCTTCTATTACTTCTAGTGTACAATCTAAAGCCACAAGTATAGATCCTACTTCAGATTTCATATTTCCTACCATAAGTCCTACATTATCATAACTTTCTTTAAGCATGGAAGGTGCTCTTTTTTCTAATATATCATGTACATCCTGTACCCTTAAATACATTCTATCAACTCCTGCAGCTTCTTTATTTTATTATATAAATCTTCTTTTCTTCTTCTCGCTAGTTCCGTGTTGTCTTTTATATTTAAAATTATTTTATTATACGATTCAATCTTACTTTCTACGAATTTTAAAAGAAGCTTATGCTTTTTATCTACCAAAGCCTTTCCTATTTCATAGAATATACTATCTACTTCTTGTTTTTCATTATCATATCTTATTTTTATTATCTCATAAAATTTGTTTTCGTCAATACATAATTCTTCATCTACTATTTTAAAACCATTTTTATATATATATTCTCTAAGAACTTCAGAATTTTTCATAGGTTGAAGTATTAGAGCATCTGACTTTTTAAATACTTCCATACCATCAACAATTATATCTCTTATAAGATTTCCCCCCATACCCGCAATTATCACCTGCTGAACTTCTCCGGGCTTTATGGGCGCAAGTCCACTACCAATTCTTAAATCTATTTTATTCTCCAATCCTTGAATTTTTATATTAAATCTGGCTTTTTCTATAGGTCCTTTATTTATGTCTGAAGCTATAGCCCTTTTACACACTTTACTTTCTACTAGATAAATAGGGACATATCCGTGATCTGTACCTATGTCCGCCGCACATTCACAATTATCTACCATACTTGATACAGTTTTAAGCCTTAAACTAATTTCCATATAATTCTCCATTCCAAAATAAGTCATTTGAAAGAAAATAACAAGTCAAAGATGCAACGGATATTTTTTATCAGGCAAGGAGACATGTTCCACAGATAGTGAATCCTATCTAAGGGTTCTACCGACGCAGTATGATAAAAAATAGACTAGCATACTGACTGGTTATTTCTTTGAAAATGCCTAATGTTATTTAAATATACAAAGTATTTTTATCTGCATAATTAAAAAAAATACTGCCACTGCTAACGCGGTATATATAAACTTATAAAAAACATTTTTATCATATTTAGAAAAAATATATGCAGCATAGTACATACAAAACAGCAATCCCATATTCAAAAGTCCATAAGTCATCTGTTTAAATGCAAATTGTTTTCCTGTTCCAAATTCTACAGCTATAAAATTGGAATTAAAACTTAAAGGCATTCTATCCGGCAGATTTCCATAAAGATACATTATTATGGGGTTTAATGTAAGTATAAGAACTGTAAATGATGCAATTATAAACGGTATAAGAAATTTGGGTTCTCTTCTTAATTCAATACCCTTATCTAATTTATTTTCCCACTTGAAATTTTCTATATGTCTTTCTTGTATTTTCGATTCAAATTCTCGAAAGTTTTCCGGTGATATTCCATAGGTTATATCATCTGTCTTTAAGTATATAACGTTTTTAGTTGAAGTAACAAACATATATGTTCTGCCTATTTTATGAATAAATGACCTTCCTATGGCAAATTTACTTTTACCATATCCTGATAACTTTATTCCTTTAATATATCTATTAGACGTTTGATACATTGTTATATCTTTAAAAGGAATTTTTTCGTTTTTAAATTTAAACATACTGGTTATATATAAATCTTCTTCGTCCATAGAATATTTTAAAGTTCCACAGACTATAATGTAATAAATTTGGTACGCATTTACAACTATAAACACTAGTTTTAAAAGATTAAATATTTCATAGGAATTTATAAACTTTATAAAAACTATCATAAATATATTGTATATAACCGTTATGCCTGCTATAACCCACACTCCTATTCCTTTTGCAGATTTATAAGTAGTTTTCATATTTGCTACACCTTCCTTGTTAAACATTATATCATAAAGTTATATGCTTCTATTTGAAAGTTTGCAAATTAGTTTGCGAGGCAAGCAAAAGCACCTTAAAACGGTGCCTTAGTCTAAATAATCTTTTAATTTTTTACTTCTACTTGGATGTCTCAGCTTTCTAAGAGCTTTGGCCTCTATTTGCCTTATTCTCTCTCTAGTTACATTAAACTCTTTTCCCACTTCCTCTAGAGTTCTAGCTCTTCCATCATCTAGTCCAAATCTAAGTCTTAAAACTTTTTCTTCCCTCGGAGTTAAGGTATCCAGTACATTTATAAGCTGTTCCTTAAGCATTGTAAAAGCTGCTGCCTCTGCAGGTGCTGGCGCTTCATCATCTGGTATAAAGTCTCCCAGGTGACTGTCTTCCTCTTCTCCAATAGGAGTTTCAAGAGATACAGGTTCCTGTGCTATTTTCATAATCTCTCTTACTTTATCTACAGGCATCTCCATTATTTGTGCTACTTCTTCTGGGTGAGGTTCTCTTCCAAGTTCTTGAAGAAGCTGCCTTGAAACTCTTACAAGTTTATTTATGGTTTCTACCATGTGAACAGGTATTCTTATTGTTCTTGCTTGATCTGCAATTGCCCTTGTAATTGCCTGTCTTATCCACCATGTAGCATAAGTACTGAATTTATATCCTTTTCTATAATCAAATTTTTCAACTGCCTTTATAAGTCCAAGGTTTCCTTCTTGAATTAAATCTAAGAAAAGCATTCCTCTACCTACATACCTTTTAGCTATGCTAACTACCAATCTCAAATTAGCTTCTGCCAGCTTTTTTTTAGCAATTTGGTCTCCCTCTTCTATTCTTTTTGCAAGAGATATTTCTTCTTCCGGTAAAAGTAGTGGCACTTTCCCTATTTCTTTTAAATACATTCTTACAGGATCATCTATTGTAATTCCATCGGGAACTGATAAATCTAAGTTTTTCCCATTTGCCTCCGTTCCATGCTCATCTCCAGTCACTTCTATTCCCATAGATTCAAGAGCTTCATATATTTTTTCTATTTGCTCAGGACTTAAATCCACCTCTTCTAATTCATCCATTATTTCTTTATAAGTTAAGGTGCCATTTTTTTTACCTTTTTCTATGATCTTCTTAACTAACTGTAGCTTTGCACTCTTATTTTTCATTTTATTGCCTCCTTTTACCATTACTGCATTTCACCAATCCTTTTTTGTATTTTTATTAATTCTTGTGCCAATTTTAGAGATTCATTCAAATTTCCCTGAGCTTCACATTCTTTTATTTTATTTATAATGTGCTTCTTGGATTTTTCCAATCTATGTCTTCTTATTTTGTCTATATAATTATCTATCATATTTTTATAATTGCTGCTGTCATATTTGATTTTAGTTTCCATAATGTTAACCCATTCTTTAGAGGTATCTATATCATGGCAATTTAGCTCTATAAATTTTTTTCTTTTTTCTATATCATATTTCATATTTTCCACTATATAACTATATATTTTTTTATGACTTTCTAATACAATATTATCAATTTCTATTCTATCTAATGCATATTTAAACGCTTCCTCATTTTCTAAAATAAGTTTTAAAAGAGCCCTTTCAGCCTTTAAATATGCTGGCTCTAAATATAATTTTTGTCCAAAACCTGCGTCTATATTCACTTTTTCATTTTTTTTTACATTTTTTTGAATATTATTTAACATATCATAAAGTACTTGGTCCCTTATTCCCATTTCTTCTGATATCTTTTTTATATATACTTCTCTTTCTATAGGATCTAATGGAGACAATATTTTTAGTGCTTTTTCTACATATTTTATAGTGTCTTCAGAATCATTAAAATTCATGTTACTTTTTATATTTTGAATTCTATACTCTATAAGCGGAAGAGCTTTATCTACAAGTTTTAAAAAGGCATCCTTTCCATTATTCCTTATAAATTCATCAGGATCTTTTCCTTGAGGCACTACTAAAACCCGTACTTCCAGTCCTACACTTTTTAGTATATCTAGGCCTCTAACTGTAGCTATTTGACCCGCTGCATCTGCATCATACGATATTATAACTTTATCAACATACCTAGCCATAAGTTTTGCCTGATTTATAGTAAGAGCTGTACCTAAAGAAGCCACTGCATTTGTTATACCATATTGGTGAAGGGATATACAATCCATGTATCCTTCCACAATTATAAACATTCTAGAATTATTATTTCTTATAGCAAAATTTAATCCATAGAGATTAATACCTTTCTTAAATAGATGAGTTTCTGGAGAATTTAAATACTTTGGTTTAGAATCATCTAATACTCTACCTCCAAATCCTATTATTTTTCCTCTAAAATCAAATACAGGAAAAATTATCCTATTTCTAAATCTGTCATAATAATTTCCCTTTTTACTTTTGATTATAAGTCCATCTGATAGCATATCCAGTTCAGTAAATCCCTTTTTCTTTAAGAAAATCATCATATCATTCCAACTGTCAGCAGAATATCCAATACCAAATTTGTTCATGGTTTTTTCTGTTATTCCTCTATTTAACATGTAGGATTTAGCTATTTTACTTTTATTTAAGCAATTATAAAAATATCTGGCAGCTTCTATATTTAGTTTATAAAGTTTTTCATAAGTATTTTTTCTATTGCTGTTTCCATTGCTACTTTCATCCAGATCTATATTTGCTCGATCAGCTAAAACCTCCAATGCTTCCGGGAAAGTTAAATTTTTCAATTTCATAACAAACGTTATTACATTTCCTGCCTCACCACAACCAAAGCATTTATATATTTGCTTATCCACAGATACACTAAAAGACGGGGTCTTTTCATGATGAAAAGGGCATAATCCTAAATAATTTTTACCTGCCCTCCTCAACTTTACACTTTCAGAAATGATATCTACTATATCATTTGCATCTTTTATTTTTTGAATGACATCTTCCGATATCACTAACGAATCCCCACCTATCTTAAATTATTATGTTCAAGAATAAATATATTCGACACAAATTACTATATTCCTTCTCCAAAAATAAATATTTTTTTCCTCAAATCTCAAATAAAGAATATACTATATATATTCTTTACAAAAATTAAATATCCTTCAATAAAAAAAATTTTTAATTTTAAAACTGCATAATTTTACTTATAAGTATATTATATATAAATTTAGTCCTGTAACTTTACTGTAAATGCTATATATTTATTCCTATTTTACCCACATATCAGTAAAAATTATTCTTCCCTATGTAAGAAATTTGTTACATTTTATTTTCTAAAACTTATTTTTTTAAGAATAATGTATATTATAAAAATTACTTTAATATTATTATAGAGGAACAACTTTTGAGGAGTTTTTGTATGGATTTATTATCTGAAAAAACTGTAAAAAAATATGTACTTCCCAATTACAATATGAGTGATGCCTCCATAAATAGAATCAAATTTAAAAATACAGATAAGCAGAGGGCCGTATATAAAGTAAGTCATCTGAATAAAAATTACTGTTTAAAGAAAGTATATTTTGATGAAGCAAATTTACTTTTTGTATATTCTGCCATAGAATGGCTTTTTAAAAATAATATTAGAGTTCCTAGAATATTACCTACAATTTATGGAGGTCGATATGTAAAATACAATGAAATGATTTTTATGCTTACTCCCTGGATAACAGGTATTAAATGTAATTATAATGTTAAAGATCATCTTTTAGCATCAATATCTAATTTAGCCAGAATGCACAAAGTAAGCAAAAATTTCACTCCAATTAAAGGTAGTATTGAAAGGACTAATTTTGAAAAAACATATATATCCTTTGAAAAACATTTTAGACAACTGATAAATTGTTCAAATCTAGCAGTTAAATATAAAGATAAATTCTCTCAATTATTTCTACAATATTTTGAAATCAACTTTATACTATCTCAAATATCCACTAGAATATCTTCATCTATAAACTATGATAACTTAAACACCTGTCTATGCCATCTAGATTATGTAAATAAAAATATAATATTTGATAATAACAATAAAATTTGGGTAATAGATTTTGATAAATGCAGCATAGACTATTGTGCCCATGATATCTCCTATTTCTTAAGAAGATTTCTAAAGAGAAATACTACTAATTGGCAGCTAGATATAACATTAGAATGTCTAAATTTATACGAAAAAACTTTTCCATTAACATTAAATGATTATAAATATATTATATCTTATTTAGCTTTCCCTCAAAAATTTTGGAAAATATCTAGAGATTATTATAAAAATATATCAAAATGTAATCATAATTCTTTTTATTATTTATTAAAAAAATGTTCTAATAATATTAATCAGCTTAAATTTATTATAAGTTTTGGGAAATACGTAGAGAAAAAATTTCATACTACTATTGTTTAACAGTTAGAAATTTTCTAACTGTTAAACAGATTTCTAAGCATCAGATTGGAGTTAAAACTCCATCTGATGCTTAGAAATCGTTATCCAGGGACGTAACCGCTCACCACGTACACTTGAAGAAGGAGTATTAGAGCGGATAGTCATCGGATAAAAAATTTAGCTTCTTAAATATTAGACTAAGATATATAAATTAAACTTTTATATATCATCAACTAATACAAGAAGCTAAATTATTAATTTAAAAGTAATTTTTTAAAATGTACAATTACTTTCTTGGATTTTTTATCTGAGCCTGAGCTGCAGCAAGTCTTGCCACAGGTACCCTAAATGGTGAACAAGATACATAATCAAGTCCTACATTGTGGAAAAATTCTACAGAAGATGGATCTCCTCCATGTTCTCCACATATTCCCAGGTGAATGTCGGGTCTAGTCTTTTTACCCAAATTTACAGCAGTTTCCACAAGCTTTCCTACTCCAACCTGATCTAATTTTTGGAATGGATCAAACTCATATATTTTTTTATCATAGTAAGCATTTAAGAATTTACCTGCATCATCTCTTGAAAATCCAAAAGTCATTTGAGTTAAGTCATTAGTACCAAATGAGAAGAACTCGGCTTCTTTAGCTATTTCATCAGCTGTAATAGCTGCCCTTGGTATTTCTATCATGGTTCCAACTTTATATTTTAAATTCATTCCCTCTTTTTGTATTATTTCATCTGCTACCCTCACAACTGTGTCTTTAACATATTTTAATTCTTTTATTTCTCCTACAAGAGGTATCATAATTTCCGGTACTATATCATACCCTTTTCTCTTCTTAACATCTATAGCTGCTTCTATAATAGCTCTTGTTTGCATTTCAGCTATTTCCGGATATGAAACAGTAAGCCTACAACCTCTATGTCCCATCATAGGATTAAACTCCTGTAGAGAATCTATAGTATCTTTCAATTCTTCAAAACTTACTCCCATTTCCTTAGCTAAAGTATCTATATCCTGAGTTTCAGTAGGTAAGAATTCATGCAGTGGTGGATCCAAGAATCTAATTGTAACAGGTTTTCCTTCCATTGCCTCATATATTCCAATAAAATCTTTCTTTTGTCTTGGAAGTAATTTATCTAAGGCTTTTCTCCTCTGCTGTTCTGTTTTTGAAACTATCATTTCCCTCATTTCTGGTATTCTATCTTCATCAAAGAACATATGCTCTGTTCTGCAAAGTCCTATTCCCTCAGCACCAAAATTAATGGCCTGCTTTGCATCTCTTGGTGTATCCGCATTCGTTCTAACTTTCAACTTTCTTATATTATCAGCCCATCCCATAAAGATACCAAAGTCTCCTGATATTTCTGGTGTTACAGTCTTTATAGACTCTCCATATACATTTCCAGTACTTCCATCTAGAGATATGTAGTCTCCTTCTTTATAGACCTTATTTAACCTTTTGAAAAGTTTTTCTTTCTCATTTATTATAATATCCGCACATCCAGCTATACAACAAATCCCCATGCCTCTTGCTACAACAGCTGCATGGGATGTCATACCTCCTCTAACTGTAAGTATTCCCTCAGAAGCTACCATTCCTTCTATATCCTCAGGAGAAGTCTCTAGCCTTACAAGTACTACCTTTTCGCCTTGATCATGATGTTTCTTTGCATCATCTGCCGTAAAATATATCTTACCACAAGCTGCCCCTGGTGATGCAGGAAGTCCATTTGCTATTACAACTGCCTTTTTCAATTCATCTGCATCAAAATTTGGATGTAACAGTGTATCCAACTGTTTAGGCTCAACTTTAAGTATGGCCTCTTCTTTAGTAATGAGACCTTCTTCTACCATATTTACTGCTATTCTAAGTGCAGCTTGAGCTGTTCTTTTCCCATTTCTCGTCTGAAGAAAATATAATTTTCCTTGTTCTATAGTAAACTCCATATCCTGCATATCTTCATAATGGTTTTCCAGCTTATTAGCTATGCTCATAAATTGAGAATAACACTCTGGAAGGTCTTCTTTTAGCTTTGTTATAGGTTGAGGTGTTCTTATTCCTGCAACTACATCTTCTCCCTGAGCATTTATGAGATATTCACCAAATATAGACTTTTCCCCTGTAGATGGGTTTCTAGTAAATGCAACTCCCGTTCCTGAAGTTTCTCCCATATTTCCAAATACCATTGATTGAACATTTACTGCAGTTCCCCAATCTCCTGAGATATCGTTTAGCCGTCTATAAACTATTGCTCTAGGATTTTCCCATGATCTGAACACTGCAGTAACTGACTGAATTAACTGTTCTTTAGGATCTTGAGGAAATTCTTGCCTTACTTCTTTTTTATAAATATCCTTAAATTTTTCAATTATATCCTTTAAATCAGATGCATCCAAATCCGTATCGTACTCTACTCCTTTGGCATTTTTCACATTATCCAGTACATCTTCAAATTCCCTTTTTTCAATTCCCATCACTACATCTGAAAACATTTGAATAAATCTTCTATAAGAATCATACGCAAATCTTTCATTTCCTGTCAACTTTTTAAGTCCTATTACAGTATCATCGTTTAATCCTAGATTTAATATAGTATCCATCATTCCTGGCATAGAGACCCTGGCTCCTGACCTTACTGAAACTAACAGTGGATTCTCTATACTTCCAAATTTTTTTCCTGTTGATTCTTCCACCTTTTTAAGTGCATCATAAATTTGATCTATAACTTCCTGTGATATTGATTTGCCATCTTTATAATATTTGGTACAAGCCTCTGTAGATATAGTAAATCCACCAGGAACGGGTATTCCAAGATTGGTCATTTCTGCAAGATTAGCTCCTTTGCCTCCAAGTAAATTTCTCATGCCAGCATTTCCTTCATTGAAAAGATAAACGTATTTCTTAGCACTCATACAAACATCTCCCTTATAAAGTTCTTAACATTTCTATATATTAGGCATTTTACTGAATAATTGGTTTATTTACTTTCTCCTATCTTTACAAAAAGTCTTGTTATGTTGGTCTTAGATACCTTTCCTATAATTTTAAATATTTCATTTTTAGATTTATCATAAGATTTTTCCACTACTGGAAGACTATCTACTTCATGATCCATTATTTTCTTGGCCGCTAGATATGCAGGATCATCTTTCTCCACACATATTATATTTGGCATTCTTGTCATTATTACACCTACAGGTATTTTATGCATATCTGTACTACCCATAGCTGTTTTTATAAAATCTTTTCTAGAAACAGCTCCTATCAAAATACCATTATTTTCTATAAATAAAGTCCCCACATCATTTAAAAACAAGTATAGTATTGCATCATACACAGTAGTGTTTTCATCCACCATTACTGGTTTTGACATTATGTCTTTTACTTTTATTTCCACTATATAATCATATAATAAACTGTAAGAAGGTTTTTGGGAATATATATATCCAACCTTTGGTTTTGCCTCTAATATGCCTGTCATGGTAAGTATGGCTAAATCAGGTCTTAAAGCTGCCCTTGTAACATTCAATTTAGATGCAAGCTGTTCACTTGTTATTGGTGCATGTTCTTTTACTAATTCTATTATTTTTTCTTGCCTTGGTGATAATTTTATGATGTCCACCCTCTCTCTTCATAGTAAATCAATCAATTGTAAAAATATTTACTATGAGGAATTTACAGTTCATAACTGTATTCTTAAAGCTATTATACCACATATATACAAATTAATAATATGCTCTTTTTTGTTTTATTCAAAATTATCAATATATTTTAAATTGTATATGAGTTGCATCTCAAATATCTTTCAAATACAATTTAACACTAAAATTTATTGTTTATCACTACTCTTTCTCTCATCTTCTCCACTACTCTTTCTCTCATCTTCTCCATATCCTTTTTCATCTTCATCAATGTCATCAAATTTTACAGTATACCTGTATGTGTTTTTATCCCCATCCTCATTTTTATTAGTAAATTTATCTTTTACAGAAGATGCTGCATTAAAAACTTTATCTTTTACATCATCTACAGTGCTCTTTACTCCACTTTTTATTATCTTATCTACTACTTCTACACTTCCATCATCTTTTACTATTTCTATAGTCAACTTTGTAAACACAGCAGTCAATATACCTATTGCTATAAGAGGAGGCCATACAAGTGCTGTTAAAGTAGCCGCAATGCCTGCATTTACCGGAATGTCAAGTACAGTTCTATCCTTTCTTCTTATTTTTATCCTATTTACATTTCCCTTCCTAACTAAATCTTTCAACCACTGGAGAAATTCATCTTTTGTAGTATACATACTATCTTTAGTTGATTTTTCACTTTCTTCTATATATATAAGTGCATCAACCACATTTCCTTCACAATTTTCTAAAGCTTCCTTTGCCTTGGCATAAGTTACCCCGGTTCTCTCTCTTATAATATCAATTTTTTCTAATGTTATTTCACTCATAATTTTCTCTCCTTTTCAATTTTTATTTTTTTCAAAATTTTGAAAGCAATTCAAAACGTCTAAACTTTTAGGTTTTCTAAAATAGTTTTGAGAAATAATTAATGTCAAAATTTTATATAGTTCCTTTTTTACATCTTGTGATAATATAACTTTATATACATTTTCTAAAGTAATTTTAGACAAATATTTGAGGGCACTTGAAGTAGCATACTTTATAGGGATACCGTTTATCTTTTCACACTGGCTACATACCCCACCCAAATATTGAAGATTTAAATAATCAAAAGATTTAATCTTTTTTCTACATAGAGCACAATGATCAAAATTAAGACCATACCCTGTAAGTTGTAAAACCTTTAGTTCAAGTGTTCTGGCTAAAGTTTCTACATCAACTCCATGACTTCTTATAAGATAAAAAGAAGTCACTAGATATCTAAATAATTCTCTGCTAATTTCACCGTCATTCATTGCTATATCCGTAAGTTCACAAAAATAAGAAGCATAAGTTAAATCATTTAAATCATTTAGCAAATCTTGAAATGAGTCTATTAAACTACTTTCATTTATTACATACAAGTTCTTACCTTTATAAACTACGTAATCTCCATAGCAAAACTGAAGTGTAGTAGAAAATAAAGAGTTTTTACTATTTTTCGATCCTTTAGCTATAGTTGCTATTTTGCCTAATTTTTCAGTAAAAAGCCATACCAATTTATCTGATTCTTTTATATCTTGAGTTTTTATTATTACAGCCCTAGTTTTGAATATATTCAGAAAATCATCCCCCATTACAGTTCTAATTATATTATGTCCTTATTTTAAAATAAATTCCCATACTATTTATATCCTAATTCTTTCAACAATCTATCACTATCTCTCCATTCTTTCTTAACTTTAACCCATACTTGTAAATAAACTCTAGTATTTAAAAATTTTTCAATATCTTTCCTTGCATAAGTTGAAATTTTCTTTAACATAGCACCATTTTTACCTATAATTATACCCTTATGGGAATCTTTTTCACAGAGCAATGTAGCTTCTATATTGTAAATTTCCTTTGAGTCTTTTTTCATTGAATCTATCTCTACTGCTATTCCATGTGGAACTTCTTTTGAAAGAAGTCTCAATGCTTTTTCCCTAATTATCTCAGACACTATAAATTTCTCCTGTTTATCCGTAATCATATCGTCTGGGTAATATTTGGGGCCTTCAGGCATATATTTTACCATAAGATCTATTAATTCTTCCACATTTTTTTTCTTTAATGCAGATATAGGTATTACCTCGGCAAAATCAAATGCAGCTGAATAATTTTTTAAAGTTTCTGCCACTTTATGTTCTGGATTTTCATCTATTTTATTTAAAACTAAAAACACAGGTACATTGCATTTTTTAAGCTCTTCTAAAATATACAAATCCCCTTTACCTGGATCTAATTCAGGAGTAGTTAAAAAAAGCACCAAATCTACATCTTTGATAGAATCTTCAGCAACTTTAACCATATAGTTCCCCAGCTTATGTTTTGGCTTATGTATACCTGGTGTATCTACAAAAACCAATTGAAAATCATCCTCTGTTAGAATAGTCTGTATACTGTTTCTAGTAGTCTGAGGCCTACAAGATACAATAGACAACTTTTCCCCCATTATATTATTCAAAAGCGTTGATTTTCCCACATTAGGTCTTCCTATTATTGTAATAAATCCTGATTTAAACATAAATTTTCTCCTTATTCTCTAAATCTTTTTTGTAAAAGTTTCTACCTTCTCATTATATAGGTTTTCTTATTCTTAAATAGTATACTCTCCATATTTCTGATGAAAATTCTAAAATACTTGTCTACATAATTCATATTATTCCCCTAAAAATCATATAAATATAATATTTAAATTCTCCTTTTATCCAAATACTCTAAAAAGAAATACAGTTATCAAAATACCAAATACTCCTCCACAAACTACTTCTATAACTGAATGAGTATCTGAATCCACCCTACTTTGCGCCACTATAAATGCCAAAAGATAGCTCAATATTACCACTGCCAATTGCTCTGATATTAACGCTATAGTAGTAGCTATAGAAAAAGCTATAGCACTATGGCCACTTGGCATCCCTCCTTTTAATGGAGTTCCTTCACCAAAAATTGCCTTTATAATTATTGTAGTTATACATACAATTGCAAGTATTATAAATATTACATAAGGATTTGTACTTTTTACCTTTCTCATGACTATAAAATTTATATACTTTAGTTTATCCCAGAATATTATATATCCTACCACCACAGCATTTATAGCAGCAACTAACACCCCACCAGCAGCCACATTCTTAGCAATTTTAGCAAGCGGATGATAGTAGTTTACAGTAGCATCTATAGCAAATTCTACAGCAGTATTAAAAAGTTCCGTAATAATAACTATACTTATAGTTATTATTACGGTTAGTATCTCCATTTTACTTAAATCATAAATAAAACACATAACTAATACTAGAAGAGCCGCTATCATATGTATTTTCATATTTCTCTGAGTTCTTACAGAATATATTATACCTTCAATAGCATAGTTAAAACTATCCAATAATTTTTTAACCTTCATATCTATTCCCCATCTTGTGCAATCTTAACTTATATACATTCTTATAGTTTGAATCCACTTAAAATTTCTTCTTCCCTCTGTCTCATGATTTTTTTATCACTTTCTTCCATATGATCATATCCTAAAAGGTGAAGTACTGAATGTACTGTTAAATAACAAGCTTCTCTTAAAAATGAATGACCAAATTCCTGAGCCTGTTCCTCTGCTTTTTCAAGAGAAAGTGCTATATCACCTAATACTAAATTTCCATCATCCATATCACTTTCTTCAAATTTATGATGTACATACACCTGTTTAAATACTCTGCCTTCTGGATACTCTAACATTGGAAAAGATAATACATCAGTTACCTTATCTATGTTTCTATTCTCCTTATTTATATTTTTTATCTCTTTATTGTCTATAAAAATAACACTTATTTCACAAGGAATATTTACGTTCTCTTCTTTTAGAGCACATTGTATTACACCTTTTATATTTTCTTCTAACTCCTGCGTTATTTCTATTTTATTTTGCCTATTATCTATAAAAATCATTTCAGTTCCTCCAATTAGTATATAAAAATTCTACTTTAAGTAGAATTTTTCAATTGATTAATAGATTTTTTAGAGAATTTAGGCATTTGAAAGAAAATAACAAGTCAAAGATGCGATGAATATTTTTTATCAAACAAGGAGGCAGGTTCCGCAGATAGTAAATCCTATCTAAGGGTTCTATCGACGCAGTATGATAGAAAATAGGCTAGCATACTGACTAGTTATTTCTTTGAAAATGCCTTATCCTCCGGGTATTCTATTCTATGGTGATATATTCCCTTTAAAGTTTTTATAAATGCAATTTTTATTTTGCTTACATCCTTCAAAGTAAGCTCACAGTTATCAAGCTGTCCTTCATCTAATCTGTCTTTAATTATGTTATTTACCATTTCCTCAATTTTATCCTCAGTTGGGTCATTTATTGATCTTACAGCAGCTTCTACACCATCTGCTAACATTATTATACCTGACTCCTTTGTCTCAGGTATTGGTCCTGGATATCTAAAATCATCCTCTTTCACATTCTCCGGTTTTTCACTTGAATTTTTCATAGTAACATAAAAATATTTTACAAGAGATGTACCATGATGCTGTTCTATAACATCTATTATTATTTTAGGAAGTTTATACTCCCTAGCCATTTCAACTCCATCTTTAACATGGGATATTATTATTAAAACACTTAAGCTAGGAGTTAACTTACTATGAGGGTTATCCTTTCCCAACTGGTTTTCTTTGAAAAAATAAGGCCTTCTTATTTTACCTATATCATGATAATAAGCTCCCACCCTAGCTAAAAGTGGGTTACCACCTATCTCTTCTGCTGCTACTTCTGCTAAATTTCCAACTAGTAGACTATGATGATAACTTCCTGGTGCCTCCATGAGCAATCTCTTTAGAAGTGGACTATTAGGATTAGATAGTTCTAAAAGTTTTATAGTTGTAACTATATTAAATACTCCTTCAAAAAGAGGCAAAAAACCTATGACTAAAATTCCAGAAATTATAGTTGAAATTCCAGTGCATACCGCTTTTTCAACTACATCTGCCATATTATCACTGATTAAAAATCCCATTGAAAAAGTAAGTATAACGTTTATAACCGTCATATATAAACATGAAAATAATATATCCATTCTCTGCTGCATTCTTTTAAGAATAATAACTCCTACTACAGCATTTACCACAGCTAACACTGTCACATCCAGGTTAAATTGTACAGCCACACTTATTAAAACACAATTAATAGTACTTATTACCAATGAAACTTTTTTTCCAACAAGAAGCGATAATATCATAGGTACAAATGTAAGTGGTATTAAAAAAGTAGAAATTATACCAATGACCCTAGCCATAAATATAGCCAATAAACTCAATATATTGATCATTATAAGCATTTTTAAATCGTTATATATTTTAGGACAATATATGGCAAGATATATCCACTCCAATACCAATACTAAAAGAATCAGTACGCCTAATGAAATATAAATATGCCATTGAAAGTATGGACTGTTATTTAGGACTCCTAAGTCTTTTAATACTTCTATTTGATATTTGGTTACAGGTTCACCTTCTTTTACTATGATTTGATCCTTTTTTATTATAACCGGTGAGACTTTTTTTACAGCTTCTTTTCTAAGTTCTTCAGTCTTATCTTTATCATAGAAGAAATTTGGTGAAATTTGAGAATATCCTATTTTAGTAGCTATGTCCTTTAAATTTTTTGACAAACTATTAGAAGTACTAACTTTCAGCAATATGCTTTCCTGAGCCTTTTTTATATCTTCTCTATTGTCCCTTTGTGTATTGTCACTTATATTATTGTTATCATACATATCTGAGAGAGCTTTTTGCAAAAAGTCCTGAAGTTGTTTTAATTCATCTTTATTCAACTTTATTATATCCTCGTAATCATCATCTGCTAATCCTATATTATCTTCACTTTTTAATTTTTGTATTTTATCCTTTTTTTCCAATTGTGAATTATTTATCTGATCTATTTTAGGAAAAAAACTATTTAATTTACTAATAACTCCAGTTTTCACTTCAAGGTTTTTATTATATTGAATTGGTACGGAATCCTCTGCCTGTCGAATGCGCATTTCTGTGGATAACTCATCCTTAACTTCTCTTGGTGCTTTTATATCGACTTTGGCAATATCTCCTTCCTTCAAGTTATATTTTTTTGTCGTTAGCCCAGTTACAAGTAATAAATAAATAAATATAAAACTTATCATAAAAACAATTATTTTATTAATTTTTTCCTGTAAAAAAAACTTTTTTAATGATAGTTTTTTCAATTAAGCTCACCCTTTATTCTTCATTTTATACGTAACCTATTTATATAATCTTTAGTTATATTTTGACCCTAATTTGTAATTGTATCTGGAATGGCTATGTTTTCTTCTGCTGTAACTTGTACTTTAACTTTACAGGGGTCCTGACCTTCATAAGTAACTATCCTATTTACAGTTTTTATGGACTTATCCAACTTACAACATATATTCTTGTAAAGTTTTTCTCCAGTATCTTGTACTATTTTTTGAAGATTTCCCTTTACTGTGACTTGCTTAACTTCAAAATAAGTTTCTTTCCCAAAGATGAATTTACTTTCCTCTATTCTATCATATTTATTAAATTTATTATTATCTTTTTTTAGATACCGCCTTTTCCCTCTGAAATTAATATAATAGTTTTCTAATTTTTTACCTGTCCTCTCATTTTTTATATTATTTACTTTTACAGTTTCAGATGACTCATAGGTAGTCGTGCATATAATATATCCTGCCGCATGAACACTGTAGATTGATCCTTCCTGTCCTTGTTCACCTTTTACAAGTAACTGTCCCTTTTTCACATCATCTCCTGGTTTCACAACAGCCGTTCCTTTAGTTGTATATGCTCTCATAACTTTTCCATCTCTTTTTGCTATTAAATTACAAGGAGTATTTTCTTCCACTATAGTAGGAGGTGATTTTCTTTGAACTACACTTACATCCAATTCAGAACCCTGTATTCTGACCTTGGCCCACATTATATTGTCATTATCCTTTACCAGATCTTTTTCTATTTTATACACGTTTATTTTATTTTTATTAATACCTGAACTTATGCCATAGGATTTAAGCTGCTGTCTTATTACATATGGAGGTAATCCTTCTTCAGAATTTATTTTTACATTCCATATAAAAGTAGATAAATAATATATTATTCCTATAAACAAAACTATTCCAGATACTAAAGTTATTTTTCTCTTAAGTTTAATTATAAAAAATATAGGACCTCTTCTCTTTATTATCCTTATTCTAGTTCCAGTTCTTCTTGCTATATCCTCTATCTTATCATAATCTCTTAAATTTATCTCCATAGTCATAGTTGTAATATTTTTCTTTTTAATATTTTTTATGTAGATATTATTTTCCCACATAATGTTAATAATTTTTTCAGGTATAAGGGATTGTATTTCCAATAAAATTATTCCACTTCTATAATTTTTAAAGCTAAATTTACTTGTTTCCTTCATAGACTATAGATGTAAATCTTCCTCCTATAGTTATAGTGCTTCCTCCCATAAAAAGCACTTCAAACCTACTTCCATATATGGATATCAATCCTATACCTGAATTAACTTTTATTTGATTTTCATCAAATGCTATAATACCTCTATGATTTTCAATTATTATTTCATTGTCTCCTGTAATTTTAATTTGTGGCATATTTAAAATTATATCTCCGGGCAAATCCAATTTATCTGCAATATTCCGTTTTGCATTATATATCTTGTCTCCCATAAGTATCACCTCTAAGAATTTATATATTAGCTTACTCCTAATAATTTATGAAATATGTATATAATAAATTACAGAAAGTTCCTAAATTTATTAGGTATGTATAGTTACAATCTTTGAGGCATACTAGAAGTAAAAAAAGGTTGAGATACAATCTCAACCTTTTACTTATTTAATTTAAATGTTCTTTTACTATTTGACTTATAAGTTTGCCATCTGCTCTACCTCTAGTTTTAGGTACAACAATTGCCATAACCTTTTTCATGTCTCTCATACTTTCTGCACCCACTTCATTAACTGCATTTCGAATAATTTCGTAAATTTCCTCTTTACTTAACTGCTGAGGAAGGTAATTCAACAAGATATCTATTTCAGATTTTGCTTTTTCAACTAGATCCTGTCTTTTCCCTTTTTCAAATTCAAGTATAGATTCACGCCTCTCTTTGACTTCTTTTGCTATTATATCTATAATCTTCTCATCATCAAGTTTTTTTCCATCAGTTTTTTCTACCAATAAAACAGCCGCTTTAGCCATACTTATAGTGTTTGCTTTAAATTTATCTCCAGATTTTAAAGCATTCTTCCAGTCTTCTTGCAATCTTTCTTTAAGAGACATTACCAGTTAATACCCTCTTTCAAAAAATTCTATTTAAATTTTCTCTTTCTTGCAGCTTCTGATTTTTTCTTTCTCTTTACACTTGGTTTTTCATAGTGTTCTCTTTTTCTAACTTCTGACAGAACACCAGCTCTAGCACATTTTCTCTTAAATCTTCTCAATGCACTTTCTATAGTTTCATTTTCTCCAACTTTTATTTCTGACATATTATCTCCCTCCCTCCGCTAGCTCAATTCAATTAAAAAAATCAAATACAGTTAACATGGGTCAAATAGCACATAGCCATTATACAATAAACCTTTCAATACTGTCAACAATTTCATAATTCCTAAATTGTTCTATACTTTTAGCCTGGAGGCCATGCAAATGATCTACCACCTAGTAAATGAAAATGAACATGGTGTACTGTCTGTCCTGCCTCTTCTCCACAGTTAGTTACAATTCTATACCCTTTTTCATCTATACCAAGTTTAACTGCAATCTGTTTTGCAACTAAATATATATGGGCAATTATTTTAGAATCCTCTTCAGTAAGGTCATTTATACTGTCTATATGTTTTTTAGGTATTATAAGTACATGCACCGGTGCAGCTGGTTCTATATCTTTAAAGCTGAACAGCATATCATCTTCATATATTTTTTCAGATGGAATTTCACCTTTTATTATCTTACAAAAAATACAATCTTCCATAAATTTCACCTCCTTAACTGTATAATATTCAATAACTAGTAGTAAATATCCTTCTAAAAAATCAAATAAAATTTTTCAATTTTCCTTCTATATATCCATCTTTTGTACTTTCAAGTTGTGTACATAAAATTTTGCCTTCCAAATCTAAAGCTTTTTCACACCTTGTTAGCACCTTTATATAATTTGGAGTATAGCCTTCGTAATATATTCCATTATAATTAATTTTTTGTTCATAGAGTACACCCATATTATATCCCAAAAATTTATTCATAAACTTTTTTTCTAATTTTTTATCTAATTCCAATATTTTGCTACTTCTTTCATCCTTGGTTTTACCATCTACCTGTCCTGGCATATATGCAGCTTTGGTTCCACTTCTCCTGCTGTATTTAAATACATGCATCTTAGAAAGGGCTATTTTATTTAGAAAATCATAAGTTTTATTAAATTCTTCTTCCGTTTCTCCAGGAAAACCAACTATAATATCTGTAGTTATAGATGCATTTTCTATAGCATTTCTTATCTCATATACTATTTTTTCATATTCTGAAGTAGTATATCTTCTGTTCATTCTCTTTAAAGTTTCATCACATCCACTTTGAAGAGAGAGGTGAAAATGAGGACATAACTTTTTTAACTTTGATATTTCCTCTATAGCACCTTCTGTAAAAAACTGAGGATCTATGGAGCCAATTCTAACTCTATCAATATCTTTTACTTTATCTATTTCCTGCAATATTCTTAAAAGATTCCAGCCTCCACCTATATCTGTTCCATAAGATGCTATATTTATACCTGAAAGTATTATCTCTTTAAAATTATTAAGAGATAATTTCTCTACTTCTTCCATTATTTTGTCTGGAGATTTGCTGCACACAGCTCCTCTTGCAAAAGGAATTGCACAATAAGAACAAAATCTATTGCATCCATCTTGGATTTTCAAAAAAGCCCTTGTTCTATCTTGGTATTTATCTATATTTAAATCTTCAAATGTTTTATTTTTCAATACGTCATTTACTTTAACTATTTTTTTCCTTTCATTAGAAACCCTACTTACCCAATGTACTACGTCTCCTTTATTTCTAGTTCCTAAGACTATATCTACTCCTTCTATTTCAGAAACCTTGTCTGGTGCAAGTTGAGAATAACATCCTACTACAGCAATTACAGCATTATTATTTTTTTTCCTAGCCCTATGTATCATCTGTCTAGATTTTTTATCTCCCATGTTGGTTACAGTACAGGTATTTACCACATATACATCTGCATAATCTTCAAAATTTACAATATTATATCCTTCTTGTATAAATTTTTCAGCCATAGCTTCAGTTTCATACTGATTTACCCTGCATCCTAAAGTACACATACCTACTTTTTTATTTCTTCCGTAAACATTAAAGAATTCTTTGTTATCAAGGGTTAAATCAAATTTTTCTCCATTAATTGAATTCACCTAGTAAAGACCTCCTAAATCTCCTAATTCATACATGATAAGTGATATGCATACAAAACCTGCCGTTTCAGTTCTAAGTATTCTTGGCCCTAATGTAACTATATGAGAATTTATATTTTTAAGTTGCTCTATTTCTTGTTCTTCAAATCCACCTTCAGGCCCTATTACAATAGCTATTTTCTCTAGATTATTTTTATTTTCTATAGAATTTACTAATTTTTTTACACCTGCATTACTTTCATTTTCATAGGGAACTACTATAAGATCCATACATTCCCCTTCACTCAAAAGTTCTTTGAAACTAATTGGAACATTAACCTTAGGAATTATACTTCTCTTACACTGCTTACAAGCTTCCTTGGCAATTTTATTCCATCTATCTACCTTTTTAAATTCTCCTGAATCATTTTTTACAACAACTCTACTTGTAACAACAGGGGTAATTTCATAAACTCCAAGTTCAACAGCCTTCTGTACTATTAAATCCATTTTACCGGACTTAGGTAAACCTTGAAAAAGATAAATTTTAATCTTGCTTTCGTTATATAGCGTAAGTTCTTCTATAATATTTACAATAACTTCATCTTTATCTATTTTCTCTATGACACCTAAAAATTCTTTTCCATTACAGTTATTTATGTTTATCTTGTCTCCACATTTAAGTCTAAGTACTTTCCGTATATGCTTTACATCTTCGCCCCTGATGTAGGCTATATTAAAATCTATATCTTTCTGAGGTACAAAAAATTTATTCATAACATACCACCTATTTTACTGATGCTACTATGCACACCCATTCTCCATCTTCATTTATTTCTTCTATTTTAAATCCTGTTTTATTTAATTTATTAACTACATCTTCTTTTCTATCTGTTATTATGCCGGAGCATATAAAAACTCCCTCTGGAAGCATAAAATTCTTAACTTCCTCAGCTAGAGAAATTATTACATCTGCAATTATATTGGCAACTACGATATTTGCCTTTCCTTTAACTACATCCATAAGATCTCCATGAAGTATGTTTACATTTTTTATATGATTATATTCAACATTTTTTGAAGCAGATTCTACAGCTACAGGATCTAAATCTACTCCTGTAACTTCTTTTGCTCCAAGCTTTGAGGAGGTTATGGCTAGTATACCTGAACCAGTTCCTATGTCAAATACAGTATATTCAGGCTTAATATATTTTTCCAGTGCTTTTATACACATTCTAGTAGTTTCATGTGTACCCGTTCCAAAAGCCATACCAGGGTCAAGTTCTACTATTATATCATCTTTCTTTGCTTCATAGTTCTCCCATATTGGTTTTACTACTATGTTTTTCCCAACTTTATAAGGCTTATAATACTTTTTCCAGTTATTTTCCCAGTCTTCTTCATTTACTTTGGATACCGTAATTAAACCTTTTCCTTTGTCTATACCAAAATTTTCTAAGTTGTTTATACTATCTTTTATGTATTTTAAGTATTCATTCAAGTTTTTATCCTGCTTATAATATCCCTTTACCACTGCTGTTCCATCTTTTATATTAAGTAAGCTTTCATCAAAATAGTCCCAATCCTCTGGATGTTTTTTCTTAAATTCTACATCTTGAGAATCTTCTATAGATACACCTTTAACTTCAGTATTGTAAAGTATTCCTGAAACTGCCTCTACTGCCTCGCTGCTAGTAGTAATTGAGACTTCTATCCATTCTTTGTCCATAGGTTCCCTCCTATACAAAATTTTATCCGATCGCTACCATTGCTAACACCCTCATCTTCTACCAAAGTGGGGGATAAGCACTGCTACGCGCCTGGATAAGTTCTTCTAAGGTTCAGCTGGAGAAAGTAATCCTTATAAGCAAACTCCATCTGAACCTAAGAATCACTTGATACTATAGAGTTTCTAATTTGAAAGTTGACTTATACGCAGATATATTTTAAATTAATAATTCAACTTTCGCAGTTTAAAAACTTTGCGAAGCAAAGCTTTTTGAGTTGAGAGTTGAAAATTGAGAGTTGAGAGTGAAGGTTGATTTTTAGCTATCGCAAAAAATCTTTAAATTTATATGAACCAGCAATGTTTCGCCTTAGCGAAACGAGTTGTCAAAAATTTAATCAAAGATTTTTTGTAGTGTAACGAAAAAAAATCCACATTAACTCTCCACTTTCCACTCTCAATTCTCAACTAAGCAAATTGCTTCACATTATTTTTATATTAAGTCAATTTCTTATGTGGGAAAATTGACTTAATAACTATTAACTATTCATTCTTAATTATTAATTCTTAACTATACTAGTGGTGATGTTTAATTTTTTCAAAAATAGACTTTTTTCCACTTTCTCCCTCAGGTATTTCTCCATTTGCCTCCATTAACATTACAATGGCTTCTTTCTGCTTTTCATTTAAATCCTTAGGTACATCAACAATTACATTTACATATTGGTCGCCTCTACCATGACCATTAATCCTAGGAACACCCTTACCTTTAAGCCTAAATACAGTTCCTGATTGAGTTCCTGGTGGTACATCATATTTTACGTCTCCATCTATGGTTGCAACTTTTAAACTAGTTCCAAAAGAAGCTTTACCAAAACTTATATGTGTATCTGTATATATATCAAATCCTTTTCTCTTAAACTTAGAATGAGATGAAACCATTATATTTACATAAAGATCTCCTGAATGTCCGCCATTCTTGCCACTTTCGCCTTGTCCCCTTAATGGAATTATATTTCCATTATCTACTCCTGCTGGAACCTTCACTTTTATCTTTCTGTGTTTTCTTACTACACCTTTTCCTCTGCATTCTGGGCAAATATCTTTTATTATAGTTCCTCTTCCACCACATTTATCACAAGTGCTCATACTTACAAAGCTTCCAAGAGGTGTATTTCTCTGCGTTCTCATCTGTCCTGTTCCACCGCACTTATCGCAAGTATGGGGATGTGTTCCTTTTTTAGCTCCTGTTCCACCACAATCTTCACATTTTTCATTTCTAGCTATATTTATTTCCTTTTCCACTCCAAAAACAGCTTCTTCAAAAGTCAAATTTAGGGTATATTCAAGATCTTCTCCTTTTTGTGGTGCATTTCTTCTTCTGCTTCTACTAGAGCCAAATCCGCCTCCACCAAAGAAAGAATCAAATATATCTCCAAATCCACCCATATCTGAAAAATCAAAGCCTCCAAACCCTGCATCGCCGCCATTGAAATCAGTTGTTCCAAACTGATCGTATTGTGCCTTTTTTTGAGGATCTGAGAGTACTTGATAAGCTTCATTTATTTCCTTAAATTTTTCTTCAGCTTTTTTATCATTGGGATTCCTATCTGGGTGGTATTTTAATGCTAATTTTCTAAATGCTTTTTTTATATCTTCATCACTTGCACCTTTTTCAAGTCCAAGTATTTCATAATAGTCCTTCTGTGCCATTTTTTACTTTTCACCACCTAAAATATAAAATATTTTTTCTAAAACAAAGATTTAAATTCTAATTTCTGTAACTCCTTCTCCTTTCAGTCGAATGAGTAAGTGATTCACACC
>DAISLB010000014.1:0-41598 GCA_036820645.1 Clostridium sp. | reverse complement strand
GTAAATGTAAGTCTTCAAGTATTACCTCTAGTAAAGGATAAGGATTTGTATGGTGTAGTCGATAAAGTTATAGAATATATAGCTTCCTCTGGAGTGAAATATGAAGTAGGACCTATGGAAACTACAATGGAAGGTGAGTTAAGTGAACTTCTTAAAATAGTTGAAAAGGCTCAAAGTATATGTATAGAGGAAGGTGCAGAGAGAGTTACATCTGTAGTAAAAATAGACTATAAACCAACAGGGGTAACGATGAAAGAGAAGATTGGGAAGTATAGATAATTAGCTGGGCTTATGTGCTAAATTTTAGAATTATATAATACTACTTTGGCAGTTTAAAAATAATATGAAATAATTAATTCACAATGCATGATGCACAATTCACAATCAAGGATAGATTTTCTGTTGCCACAGAAAATCTAAAAATTTAATGTTTATACTATTTAGTTTTTAGATTTTTCATAGCATTAGCGGAGAAAAATCTACCAAAATTGTGCATTGTAAACTGTGAATTGTGATCTAATTTAGATGTAATTAATAGCATTGCTTTCTGCAAAAGCAGGATTAAGGAGGATTTTGAATGATACTTGTAAAAAATGGATATGCCATTGATCCATTGAGTAAGTTAAGTGAAAAACTAGACATTCTAATAGATAATGAAAATGTAGTGAAAATGGATAAAAACATAGATGATGGAAGTGCAGATAAGGTTATAGATGCATCCTCTTGCATAGTTGCTCCAGGTTTTATAGATATACACAGCCATTTTAGGGACCCAGGTTTTACTTATAAAGAAGATATATTTACTGGAGCAAATGCAGCTGCAAGAGGGGGATATACAACGGTTATATGTATGGCGAATACTAAACCTGTAGTAGACAATATTGAAACTTTAAATTATGTACTTAATAAGGCTAAGATGGCAAAAATTGAAGTGCTTCAAGTTGCTTCCATAACGGAAGGGATGCATGGAAAAGAAATTGTAAATATGAGAAAGTTGAAGGAAGCTGGTGCAGTAGGATTTTCCGATGATGGCAAGCCAATTACAAGTTCAAAAATAGCATTTGAGGCCATGAATAGGGCAAGAGAACTTGATGTAGTTCTTAGCTTTCATGAAGAAGACCCAGAACTAATAAGTGAGAATGGGATAAATTCAGGTAAGGTAGCAGATGCATTAAATATAAAAGGATCTCCTTATGAAGCAGAAAATGTACTTGTAGCAAGGGATGCAGCACTTGCGATATCAACTAAGGCAAAAATTAACATTCAGCATATAAGTTCAAGTTTATCTGTTGAACTTGTTAGATGGGCAAAAAAAATGGGTGCAAACATATCGGCAGAAGCAACACCCCAACATTTTAGTATAACAGAAGAGGAAGTTTTGAAAAAGGGAGCAAATGCCAAGGTAAATCCACCTTTGAGAACTGAAAGTGACAGAAAAGCTATAATAGAGGCACTAAAAGATAATACCATTGAGATAATAGCTACGGATCATGCACCTCATTCAAGAGAAGAAAAAGAAGGCAAAGTTGTTAAGACACCAAGTGGAATGATAGGTCTTGAAACTGCACTTTCGCTTGCAATTTCAAAATTAGTTAAGCCAGGATATTTAAGTTATATGGATGTTATAGAAAAATTTGCTGTAAATCCTGCAAAGCTGTATAAATTGGATAGAGGATATATAAAAGAAGGTCATAGGGCAGATATTGTAATATTTAACCCTGAACAAGAATATGTAGTAGGTGATTTTTGTTCTAAATCCTGTAATTCTCCTTTTATAGGTGAAAAATTGTGGGGAAAAGTAAAGCACACAATATATAGAGGAGCTGTTGTGTACGAAGATAAGGTATAAGGGAGAGATAAAAAGAGAAATGGTTCAAAATAGGAATGCTACTAAAATATTAAAACCAAAGATCCAAGGGAATCTACCTGAATTTGATTTATTACAAAGAGGAATATCCGATTATGATTCAATATCATCTGTATTGGTATATGAAATCAGGTTTCCTCCAAGTTAACTTTTTCAACTAAGATCAACTACAAATCCATTTACAGGAAATGGCGAAGAGGTTATTTGCTTATTGGATAATAAATTAATTCCATAAACACTTCTAAACAATTATCTTTCCTTAAATATGATGGAACCTGTTTTGTTTGAAAAGATTTATTCTCAGGGTATTCAGATTATTGATGCTTTTCAGCTCAAAGAGATTTGGACAAATGATGTTTTGGGAATTCATATCATTGCTGCGCAAGGATATTTGATAAAGCAAAATGAAATAATAAGTTCAAAACGGGTTATTATGCCTATGACTATTGTACCGATTATTCTGATTGTAATCATACCTCTAGCAATACTTATCGGTGCCAGCTTTATTGGAAATGATTCAAGTATGCTTACAAAGATGGCGCCTCTTCTAAAAAAATTGCCTCCTGAATATACAACATATACTCCAGCTAAGCTTTTAATAAAAGTAACGCTAAACTTTATGTTTCCGTCATACTTTCTTATAATTCCAATAATGTGTTCAGGAGTTATTGGAGCCAGCAGTTTTGTGGGAGAAAAGGAGCATAAAACTTTGGAGTCTCTGCTTTACACACCAATATCCATGGAACAATTGCTTAGAGCTAAGATTTTAGGCGTTTTTGTGCCGTCTTATATCGTGACTTTGATTTCATTTATAATCTTTGGCATCATATTTAATGTAGGTGGTTTTATCTATTTTCGAGGACTTATTTTTCCAGATATAAAGTGGCTCATAATCATACTTTGGATTTCACCTGCAATCAATTTATTATCACTAATATTTACTGTGATGGTATCGGCAAAGTCAGAAACCTTCCAAGAAGCACAGCAAGTAAGTGGCCTTCTTGTCATTTTCCAGTGATTCTTGTATTAGTTGCTCAAATGACAGGTGTACTTTTGCTCAATAACCTTGTAATGTTTATAGCGGGTGGTGTCCTCTTGATACTTGATTACATCCTGATAAAGAGGATTTCCTCTAAGTTTATTCCTGAGAAATTGATTTAAATATCTGTTTATAATTCTTTGAATATACTTTAAATTCAAGTTGAAAACTACCTACTTTAATGTGTATATATCAACAATTTAATTCCTTCAAGCTTCATGATATACTAGAATTAGTTATGGTGGAATTTTGAAATTCTATAAATTTATAACATTTTCTCCCAATCAGCGTATAAAGTTTCTATTTCATTTTGTGTATCTGAAAGCTCCTTATTTAAAGCACTACTTTTTTCAGGGCTCGAATAAACTTCCTCCAGGCACAACTTCTCCTGAAGCTCAAGTACGTGGTCTTCCAAATTTGAAATTTCTTCTTCGATGTTTTTAACTTTGGAGTTTTTTTCACGTTTAGATTTTTCAAGATCCCTTTTCTTTTTTTTCTCATGTTGTATTTGAGTTTTAGTCTTTGAACTTTGTTCTTCTTCCATTTCAAATCTCAAGGGATTTTTTTTCTTTTCCACATAATAGGTGTAATTGCCCAAATATTCTTTTGCACCATCTTCATTTAATTCGTATATTTTATTAACGGATTTGTTTAAAAAATATCTATCATGGGATATTACAAGTACAGTGCCGTTATAGTTTAATAAGGCTTCTTCTAAGGCTTCACGGGATGTTATGTCAAGATGGTTTGTAGGTTCATCTAAAAGTAAAAAATTAGATTTAGATAATATAAGTTTTAGTAGGTTTATCCTACATTTTTCTCCACCACTTAAAGATGATATTTTTTTAAAAACGTCATCTCCTGTAAATAAAAAACTGGCTAAGGCATTTCTTATTTCTGTAGTAGAGAGCTTTGGAAAGCTATCCCACACTTCGTCTATGATTGTTTTTTCAACATTTAAGTCAGATTGTTCCTGATCATAATAACCTACTAATACATTTTTACCTAATTTACAAAGGCCTTCATCTTGTTTTAATTTACCTAAAATTATTTTAAAAAGTGTAGTTTTGCCTCTACCGTTTTCACCAATTAGAGCTGTTTTTTCTTCTTTTTTTATATCAAAATTTAAGTTCTTAAACAACAGTTTTTTATCAAAACTTTTACTCAAGTTCTCTACGTGAAGTACGTCATTTCCACTGTTTATCTGAGTTTTAAATGTTATGCCTTTAATTTTTTCATCTTTGTCAGGAGCAGCTAGTCTATCAATTTTGTCTAACATCTTTTGTCTGCTTTCTGCGGCTCGTATGCTTTTTTCCCTGTTAAAAGATCTATATTTTTCAATGATTTCTTCTTGTTTTTTTATTTCTATTTGCTGCATATTATAAGCTTTTAGCTGGACTTCATAATTTTTTTTCTTTAATTTCAAAGAGGTAGTATAATTTCCGTTATAAAAATTTATATGACCATTTATGAGTTCCATAGTTGACTGGGTTATAGCATCTAAAAAGTATCTATCATGAGATATTATTATGATAGTGCCTTTATAGGATTTTAAATATTCTTCTAGCCATTCTATAGCTTCTAGATCCAAGTGGTTAGTAGGTTCATCTAATAGAATGATATCAGGTTTAGATAAAAGCAGTTTACAAAGGGCTACCCTTGTTTTTTTCCCGCCGCTTAGTATAGTTATAGGATCATGGAATTCATCTTCTTGAAAACCTAGTCCGCTTAAAACTCTGTTTATTTCAGCCTTGTAGGTATAACCACCCCTGTTTGTATAAAGCTCTGAACAGGTGGTATATTTATTTATTAAGTTATTTCTATACTCTTCATTTTTGGCATCGTAAGGTTCATTCATTAAGGATTCTAATTTAATTAACTTATTTTCTAAATTAATTAGATCCTGAAACACAGTAAGAATCTCGTCATATATAGTATTTGAAGAATCCAATGACAGATGTTGAGTTAGATACCCTACTGTTTTAGCTTTATCTATAAATAAATTTCCACTGTCATAATTTATTTTACCTGTTAGAATATTAAATAAGGTGGATTTGCCAGCTCCATTTGGACCGATTAATCCTACTTTTTCTCCATCACTTATGTTGAAAGTTATATTTTCAAGTATAACCTCTATACCATAACTTTTATGAATATTATTACAACTTAAAACAACCATTTAGTAACACCTTCCTTAATCATTAACATTTTACTATGTATAGTAACTTTTTTGTAGTCCTAGATTAGATTGTTTAAGCTCTATGCATTAGAACGAAAAAAGTGCATCAAGTAATTTCCACATTTTTTGTGTAGCTAATAGTGTAAGAGTATGGTAAAATGTTCAAAGATAGCTCTCCACTAATAGTATCCTCCTTTTTGGTTTCATAACTAAAAAGATACTACATTTTTAGTGTGATGGCTATTCTTTTTTATAAAGAATTTTTGACAGTCCGGTGTTATAATTATAATTAGAAAATTATAATATTAACTAATTAGTATTTTGAAATTATTCTTAAAAAGAAATCATAATTAATTAACTTTCAAGTATATTTGTAGGATTAAGAATGTAGGAAAATTAACAATATTTATTACTATTTATTTCTACGAATGTTAAAAGAAAACTAAGAAAGTGAATGCTGTATTGTATAAAAATGTAAATAATTAATAATAATTTACATATAAATTCATTTTTAAATTATGATATTATGATATATAATTATCTTATTTATATTGATTTATATCGATATAAATAAGATAATTAAATATATATCAAAGTAATTTCTTTAGATACAATAGCGGTATTCTAAAAATCAAAAAAGTATTTAAGAAAAATCAAAGAATAAAGAATATAGAAGAAGGTGTAGTATGGATAAAAAAAAGAATATATCAATGGCTGTTATAAAGAGATTGCCAAAATATCATAGGTATTTAATGGATTTAATGAAAAATGATGTGGATAGAATATCTTCTAAAGAATTGAGTGAAAAGATAGGGTTTACAGCTTCACAAATAAGACAGGACTTAAATTGCTTTGGGGACTTTGGACAACAGGGATATGGGTATAATGTAAGTGAATTATATGAGCAAATATGTAATATACTTGGTCTTACAAAAATCTATAAGACTGTTATAATAGGAGCAGGCAATATAGGTCAGGCTATAGCTAACTATACTAGATTTGAAAAAATAGGTTTTAAATTAGAAGCTATTTTTGATATAAATCCTAAGCTTATAGGTATTAAGATCAGGGATATCGAAATAAAGGATATAGATTATTTAAATAATTACTTAAAAGAAAATAGTATAGATATAGGAGTCATATGTGTACCTAACAATAATGCCCAAAAGGTTTGTGATATTTTACTCAAGAACAAAGTTAAAGGTATTTGGAATTTTGCTCCTGTAGATTTGATTACTCCAGAAGATATAAAAATTGAAAATGTCCATTTAAGTGATAGTTTATTGACATTAACTTGTCTCTTAAATGATATAGATTGAGAATTTAAATAAATTTTTTTTAATCATAAATTTTATATATTTTGGCTTTAATTGCTAATTGTAAATATTTGCAATTTATGGGCAAATATATAAACCCACTTATAAATTTATGTTATTGCAAATTTGCAATTTGTAGTATACAATTTATACATTAAATATCCAAAGTTTTTGTATAAATATTAGCCTTTGAAATTCCATAAAGTCACATTGCTTCGTTGAGAAATTTTTTATTTAAGTTCAAATTACGAATTGTAGATTGCAAATGTTTTCTTTTGCAATATTTGCAATTATATGATATAATCATGTAAGTTTGTACTAGGTCAAATATGAATTGAGAAAGGGGTAAAAAGCCGTTTAGTCAGGTATATCTTATTTGGGGGGTATTTACTGATGTTGTAGGGTGGATTCCATCCGAATTTACGTCCTTGGAGTGTTAAGACCAAATGAAAGTAGCTAACTAGCAAAATCAAACACTATGAAGAGGAAACTGGCCATAGATCTTATGATTTATGTACTAGAAAAATGGCATAAAAGCATGTATAAGATTGTTAACAAAAAACAATTATCACCAAACATATTCTTAATGGACATTGAGGCACCAAGGGTTGCAAAGTCTTGTTTGCCAGGACAATTTATTATAGTAAAAATGGATGAGAAGGGGGAAAGAGTACCTCTTACTATTTGTGATTCTGATGCGAAAAAAGGAACAGTTACTATAGTATTTCAGACAATGGGAGTTTCAACTAAACAAATGGCTAAATATGAAGTCGGAGAGTATTTTGAAGATTTCGTTGGACCACTTGGACATTGCTCAGAACTTGTAGAAGAAGATATTGAGAAACTTAAAAAGAAAAATATAATATTTGTAGCAGGAGGTGTAGGAACTGCACCGGTTTATCCACAGGTAAAGTGGCTTCATGAGCATGGAGTAGCTGCAGATGTTATAGTTGGATGTAAATCAAAAGATTATCTATTATTTGAAGATGAAATGAAAGCAGTTGCTGGAAATTTATACATAGCAACTGATGATGGAAGTTATGGATATAAAGGTTTTGTTACGGATCTTTTAAAAGAACTTATTGACAAGAAAGATGAAGGGTACGATTGTGTAGTTGCCATAGGACCTATGATAATGATGAAGTTTATAACTCAACTTACAAAAAAATATGGAATTAAAACAATAGTAAGTTTAAATCCTATAATGGTAGATGGAACTGGAATGTGTGGAGCTTGTAGGGTTAGTGTAGGTGGAGAAATAAAATTTGCCTGTGTGGATGGTCCTGAATTTGATGGCCATCTTGTAAATTTTGATGAGGCTATGAGAAGACAGACTATGTATAAGACTGAAGAAGGAAAGAAAATACTAAAAGAAGAAGAAGGAGACACTGGAAGCAGAGAAGGGCAGAAGTGTAGAGCAGAAGAAAAATTTGATAGAATGACAAGAGTACCTATAAAGGAACAGGATCCAAAAGTTAGGGCTACTAATTTTGATGAAGTTTGTTTGGGATACACTGAAGAAGAAGCTGTAAAAGAGGCTTCAAGATGCTTGAATTGTAAAAAGCCTTTGTGTATAACTCAATGTCCTGTTACAATAAGTATACCTAAGTTTGTTGAACAGGTAAAAAATAGAAACTTTGAAGAAGCTGCTAAAATAATAGCAGAATCAAGTGCACTTCCTGCTGTATGTGGAAGAGTATGTCCTCAAGAAAGCCAGTGTGAAGGAAAATGTGTACTTGGCAAAAAAGGTGATGCTGTTGCTATAGGTAAGTTGGAAAGGTTTGTAGCGGATTGGTCAAGAAAAAATAACATCGATTTATCTAAGACTTTACCTAAAAATGGCAAAAAAGTAGCTGTTATAGGAAGTGGTCCTTCAGGACTTACCTGTGCAGGAGATTTGGCAAAACTTGGATACGATGTTACTATATTTGAAGCACTTCATGAAGCAGGAGGAGTACTTGTATATGGTATTCCAGAATTCAGACTTCCAAAGGAAACTGTAGTAAAACATGAAGTTGAAAATGTAAAGAAATTAGGAGTAAAAATAGAGACAAATGTAATAATTGGAAGAACTGTTACTATAGATGAACTTGTAGAGAAAGAAAAATTTGATGCTGTATTTATAGGTTCAGGAGCAGGACTACCAAGGTTCATGGGAATACCTGGAGAAAACTTAAATGGAGTATTCTCTGCAAATGAATTCTTAACAAGAAGTAATTTAATGAAAGCATTTAAAGATGATTATGCAACTCCTATAAAAGTCGGCAAAAAAGTAGCTGTCGTAGGAGGCGGAAACGTAGCTATGGACTCTGCAAGGACAGCTCTAAGGCTTGGAGCAGAAGTATATATAGTATACAGAAGATCTGAAGCAGAACTTCCAGCAAGAGCAGAGGAAGTACACCATGCAAAAGAAGAAGGAATAAAATTCAATCTTTTAACTAATCCTGTAGAAATATTAGGAGACGAAAAAGGTTGGGTTAATGGAATACGCTGCATTAAGATGGAACTTGGAGAACCAGACCAATCAGGACGAAGAAAACCAGTTGAAATTAAGGGTTCAGAATTTGATATAGATGTAGATACTGTAATTATGGCTCTTGGTACTTCACCAAATCCACTTATATCATCTACAACAAAAGGACTTGACATGAATAAGCGTAAATGCTTAATAGCAGAAGAAGAGACTGGACTTACTACAAGAAAAGGAATATATGCAGGTGGAGATGCAGTAACAGGTGCTGCTACTGTAATACTTGCAATGGGTGCAGGTAAAAAAGCTGCTAAAGCTATAGATGAATATCTGAAAAAATAATTATATATTCAATAAAGAAGCTGTATCAATTTTGATACAGCTTCTTTCGTATTTATTGAAAAATATACTAATAAGGTGATATACTATCAGAAATAGGTATACAATTTTAGTAAGAATTTTATGAAGAAGAGGAAGTATAATATGGATTTTAATTATGTAGATGATTTTGAAAATGGAATTATAATAAAAAATGTTCGAAATTTTGAATTAGCCCATATATTTGAATGTGGACAGTGCTTTAGATGGTATAAAGAAGAAAATGGCAATTACATAGGTGTAAGTTTTGGAAAAGTGATAGAAGTAGAAAAAAAAGAGGATGATGTCATTTTATACAACACATCACAGCAGGATTTTAAGGAAATCTGGGGAGATTATTTTGATTTGTATAGGGACTATAATGAAATAAAAAATATACTGAGTAAAGATCCTGTTCTAAAGAAAGCTATAGAATTTGGAGTAGGAATGAGGCTATTAAAACAGGATCCTTTTGAACTTATAGTTTCTTTTATAATATCTGCGAATAATAGAATTCCAATGATACAGAGGACTATAAAAAATATAAGTGAAAAATGGGGAGAGCCTTTAGAATATAAAAATAGAATTTATTACAGTTTTCCTAAAATAGATAAATTAAAAGAAGCCACTTTAGAAGAACTTGCATCTTGTGGAACTGGTTTTAGAAATAAATATATTAAAGATACTGTATCAAAAATTTATTATAATGGCACTAAAACCAACGAAAATTATGATGAAAAATATGATATTAATTGGATTAAAGATCAAGAGGATGAGGTATGCCACAAAGAGCTACAAAAGTTTATGGGCATAGGTCCTAAAGTATCAGATTGTATTATGCTTTTTTCTATGCAGAAATACTCTGCATTTCCTGTAGATGTATGGGTTAAAAGGGCTATGAACTATTTTTATCTGGCACCAGATGTATCGCTAAAAAAGATAAGGGATTTTGGAATAAGCAAATTTGGTAAGTTGTCAGGATTTGCACAGCAATATCTATTTTATTATGCTAGAGAAAATAACATCAAATTAGAGAACAGCTAATAGATATAAATGCTAAAAATTTAATAAAAAATTAACATTTTTATAGATGATCTATTGATGTTGATCCAGAAAACTGAGAGGTAAGATTTAAGATATATGAAATAAAATAACAAGTCAAAGATGCGAAGAATATTTTTTGACAGACAAGGAAACGGGTTCTGCTGACGCAGTATGACACAAAATAGGCTAGCATACTGACTAGTTATTTTTTTGAATATGCCTAAAGTATATAATAAAATAAATTGAACATAATGAATATTAATTACATTAAACTAGGTGGTGTAGATTGGAAAGATTAAAAAGAACTTTAAAAAAATATAGATCTTATATAGCACTAGCAATTATATTGTTTGTATTAATTGCAGTTGCATATGAATATTATAATAAATACATGTATATATTCAGAGATCCAAATAAAATAAAGAATTGGATTACATCCTATGGCAAATATGGAATAGTGATGTTTTTATTTGTTCAATTTTTGCAGGTAGTTGCTTTTTTTATACCGGGGGAGGTTGTCCAAATTGCAGGAGGATATATATATGGAACGTTGTTTGGAAGTATCATATCAATCTTAGGCATAACTTTTGGCAGCATAGCAGCCTATAGTATATCTAGAATTTATGGAAAGCCACTTGTGAACAAAATAATATCTGGCAAGGATTTAAAGTTTTTTCATAAGGTATTGAATTTAGGAAGCGTAGACTATATAGTATTTTTATTATATTTAATTCCAGGGATACCTAAAGATGTTTTGGCTTATATATGTGGAATATCGAACATTAAGTTTAAACATTTTATAGTTTATTCAACTTTAGGAAGGTTGCCTGGAATAATTATTTCAGCTTATTTTGGCTCAAAAATGTATACTGGAAATAAGATGGCTCTTATAGTAATAGGGATCATAATGACATCTTTATTTATAATAGGCGTGCTAAAAGGAGAAAAAATAATAGTTACGATAACAGGGAGTAAAACTTCTCAAAGCGATAAACAACTTTAATTAGATTGTTTATCGCTTTTTTAATAAATTTTAAATATTTTGTATATATAAGCTTAATTGGAAAATAATAATAAATATGGTTTTACATATGAAGAATTTAAATATTAAGATACAAATGAAATTAATAGTAATAAGGCGGAATAGCTACTTAATTAAAGTATAATTAATATTTTTGCTGTAAAATGAGTTAATAGCTGGTAAATTGAAGTTTGAAAATATAAATGTTATTCATTATTATAATAATTGTATTAGCACTCATAATTAATGAGTGCTAACAAAAAGCTAAAAATTAATTTTAAATACATTTAAAATATTTTTAAGGAGGGGTTTAGATGAAAATTAGACCACTTGGAGACAGAGTTGTAATTAAAAAATTAGAAGCTGAGGAAACTACAAAGAGCGGTATTGTTTTACCAGGAAGTGCTAAAGAGAAACCACAAGAAGCAGAAGTTGTGGCAGTAGGAATTGGTGGAACAGTAGATGGAAAAGAAGTTAAAATGGAAGTAAAAGTAGGAGATAAGGTATTATTCTCCAAATACGCGGGAAATGAAGTGAAAATAGATGCACAAGAGTACACTATTTTAAAACAGGACGACATATTAGCTATAATTGAGTAGTTAATTAATTGAAAGAGAAAAATAAGTATTCATAATAATAGTTAGTTGTAAGGAGGGTTTTTTATGGCAAAAAGTATTTCATTCGGTGAAGATGCAAGAAAATCAATGCAAGAAGGTGTAAATAAGTTAGCAAATGCAGTAAAGGTTACACTGGGACCTAAGGGAAGAAATGTAGTACTTGATAAAAAATTTGGTTCACCGCTTATTACAAATGACGGTGTTACAATAGCAAAGGAAATAGAATTAGAAGATCCATATGAAAACATGGGAGCACAACTTGTAAAAGAAGTTGCTACAAAGACAAACGATGTAGCTGGAGATGGAACAACTACAGCTACTTTACTTGCTCAAGCAATAATAAGAGAAGGATTAAAAAATGTTACAGCTGGAGCAAATCCAATGCTTATAAGACAAGGTATAAAGATGGCTGTAGATAAAGCTGTAGAAGAAATAAAGAAAGTTTCAACAACTGTAAAGGGAAAAGAGGATATAGCAAGAATTGCAGCTATATCGGCTTCTGATGAAGAAATAGGTAAATTAATAGCTGATGCCATGGAAAAGGTAGGCCATGAAGGTGTCATAACTGTTGAAGAATCAAAAACTATGGGAACTGAGTTAGATGTAGTTGAAGGTATGCAGTTTGACAGAGGTTATTTAAGTCCATATATGGTTACTGATTCGGAAAAAATGGAAGCTGCAATAGAAAATCCATATATCTTAATAACAGACAAGAAGATATCGAATATCCAAGATATATTACCATTACTTGAGAAAATAGTTCAACAAGGAAAGAAGTTACTTATAATAGCTGAAGATGTAGAAGGAGAAGCACTTGCAACTTTAGTTGTAAATAAGTTAAGAGGAACATTTACTTGCGTAGCAGTAAAAGCACCTGGATTTGGTGATAGAAGAAAAGAAATGCTTCAGGATATAGCAATACTTACTGGAGGGCATGTAATATCAGAAGAATTAGGAAGAGATTTAAAAGAAACTGAATTAGAAGATTTAGGAAGAGCTGAATCTGTAAAGATAGACAAAGAAAATACCACTATAGTAAATGGACGAGGAGATAAGAAAGCTATAGGAGATAGAATATCTCAGATGAAGGTTCAAATAGAGGAAACTACATCAGATTTCGATAAAGAAAAACTTCAAGAAAGACTTGCAAAACTTGCAGGTGGAGTAGCTGTAGTAAAAGTTGGAGCAGCAACTGAAACTGAATTAAAAGAGAAAAAATTGAGAATAGAAGATGCTTTAGCAGCTACAAAAGCAGGTGTTGAAGAAGGTATGGTACCAGGAGGTGGAACTGCTTATATAAATGTAATTCCAAAAATTGAAAAATTAACTTCAGATATACCAGATGTAAAAGTCGGTATAGATATAATAAGAAAAGCATTAGAGGAACCAGTTAGACAGATAGCAAGTAATGCTGGTGTTGAAGGTTCAGTAATAATCCAAAAAGTTAGAAATAGTAAAGATGGCGTTGGATATGATGCATTGAAAGACGAATATGTAGATATGGTAGAAAAGGGCATTGTAGACCCAACTAAGGTTACAAGATCAGCACTTCAGAATGCAGCGTCCGTAGCAGCTACATTCCTAACTACGGAAGCAGCAGTTGCAGATATTCCAGAAAAAGCACCTGCAGGTCCAGCAGGAGCACCAGGAATGGGCGGCGGAATGGAAGGAATGTACTAATTCAAAAGTAAATATAAGTAAAAATTAAACCTCGCATTACTTTAATGCGAGGTTTAATTTTTATCTGATGGCTACCTACTATAACTCCCACTAAGTAAGATTCATTGATAACCACTAAGGATTACATACCTTTTGTGACATCCATCACATTTGAACATATTATTACTAAATTTTCATAAAACAGGATATTTGCATGCTATTTAGGTTTATTTTAATGATATTAGTAACTTTTCATTGACAAAAACAAAAAAATTGAATAAAATAGTGTAAATAGTTATTAAAATAGATAGAAATTCATTAAAATTTGTAAAAAGTGAATATTTTTTATCCAGCTCATATATACCCTCAATAAGGAAGGGAGTATCTACCGGAAGCCGTAAATTTCTGACTATGGGCGGAATTATTATGGTACAAGTCATACTGATTTCGCATATATGTGAATTTAATATGGCTTTTTTATTAAATTATATCAAAAACAATTAATTAATAATATATTATTATAATTTAGGAGTGATTTTAATTGGCAAAAATTTTAAAAAAAGCGTACACTTTCGATGATGTACTTTTAGTACCAAACAAATCCGAAGTTTTACCTAGGGAGGTTTCTCTAGCTACTAAACTAACTAAAACTATAAAGTTAAACATACCGCTTATGAGTGCAGGAATGGATACTGTCACTGATTCTAAAATGGCTATTGCCATGGCAAGAGAAGGCGGCATAGGTATAATACACAAAAATATGACTATAGAAGAACAGGCTATGGAAGTGGATAAAGTAAAAAGACAGGAAAATGGAGTAATAACAGATCCCTTCTACCTTTCACCAGATAACAGCATAAATGATGCAATGGGTCTTATGAGCAAATATAGAATATCCGGAGTACCTATAACTGTAGATGGAAAATTGGTTGGTATAATTACTAATAGAGATATAGTGTTTGAAACGAATTATACTAAAAAAATTTATGAGGTTATGACAAAAGAAAAACTAATAACAGCACCAGAAAATACTACTATAGAGGAAGCCAAAGAAATATTAAAAACAAGTAAGATAGAAAAGTTACCACTAGTGGATAAGGATAATAATTTAAGAGGACTTATAACTATAAAGGATATAGAAAAAGTAAAGAAATTTCCAAATAGTGCTAAGGATTCTAGAGGAAGGCTTTTATGCGGTGCTTCTGTAGGAGTTACCAAAGATATGATGGAAAGGGTAGATGCCCTTGTGAAAGTTGGAGTTGATATTTTAAATGTTGATACAGCCCATGGACATTCTAAAGGAGTTTTAGATGCAGTGAAAACTATAAAGGGAAAGTATCCAGAAGTACAAATTATTGCAGGAAATATTGCAACAGCAGAAGCTGCTAGAGATTTAATTGAAGCTGGTGCAGATGCAATAAAAGTAGGTATTGGACCTGGATCCATATGTACTACTAGGGTAGTAGCAGGAGTAGGAGTTCCACAGCTTACTGCAGTAATGGACTGTGTAGAGGAAGCTAATAAATATGATATACCAGTTATTGCAGACGGAGGAATAAAATATTCAGGAGATATAGTAAAGGCACTAGCTGCTGGGGCAAAAGTAGTTATGATGGGATCAATGTTTGCAGGATGCGAGGAAGCACCAGGTGAAACTGAAATATATAAGGGAAGAAGTTATAAAGTTTATAGAGGAATGGGATCTCTAAGTGCTATGGCTTGTGGTAGTAAAGATAGATATTTTCAAGAAGGAAATAAAAAATTAGTTCCAGAAGGTGTAGAAGGCAGGGTTCCTTATAAAGGATCTGTATCAGATACTGTATTTCAACTTTTAGGAGGAATACGTTCAGGAATGGGATGTTTAGGATCACCTACTTTAAAAGATTTGTATGAAAAAGCTACTTTTGTAGTTCAATCTTCAGCAGGACTTAGGGAAAGTCACCCACATGATATATCCATGACTAAAGAAGCTCCAAATTACAGTGTTAGACAGTAAAAATCATGGCCTAAGAAAAATTTTTATAATATAATTGTATAGTAGTGTTTAATATATGATGATTTTCTATAATTGGTTAGGAGGAAGTTCATGGAAAAAGAAATGGTTATTGTAGTTGATTTTGGCGGACAATATAATCAACTCATAGCAAGGAGAGTTAGGGAAAACAATGTATACTGCGAGATACTTCCCTATACTTGCTCTATAGATAAGATAAAGGAGAAAAATCCAAATGGAATAATATTTACAGGGGGACCAAATAGCGTATATGGTGAAAATGCTCCTAAAATAAGTGAAGATATATTTAAATTAGGTGTGCCTATATTAGGCATATGCTATGGACATCAACTTATATGCAATATATTAGGAGGAGAAGTTAAAAGCGCCGAAGTAAGGGAATATGGAAAAACAAAGATAGAGCTTGATACAGATAGTGATTTGTTTTCTAATGTAGATAAAAATCAAACCTCATGGATGAGTCATACAGATTGTGTATCAAAACCTCCACAGGGATTTAAAATAATAGCAAAGACTAAGGGATGTCCTGTTGCAGCTATAGAGAATAGTGATAAGAAAATATATGGAGTTCAGTTCCACCCTGAAGTTGAGCATACACCTTTTGGAAAAGAAATGATATCTAATTTCTTGTTTAAAGTATGTAACTTAAAGGGAGATTGGTCTATGGCTTCCTTTGCAGAGGAAAAGATAAAACTAATAAAAGAGAAAGTAGGAAATAAAAAGGTAATATGTGCTATGTCCGGTGGAGTTGATTCTTCCGTGGCAGCAGTGCTTGTACATAAAGCTGTAGGAAAGCAGCTTACCTGTATATTTGTAGACCATGGTCTTTTGAGAAAAGACGAAGGTGATCAGGTAGAAAATGTATTTAAAAAGCAATTTGATATGAACTTTATAAGAGTAAATGTCAAAGATAGATTTTTAGGAAAATTAAAAGGTGTATCAGACCCTGAAAAGAAGAGAAAAATAATAGGGGAAGAGTTTATAAGGGTATTTGAAGAAGAAGCTAAAAAACTAGGGGATATAAGTTTTCTGGTTCAAGGTACTATATATCCGGATGTAGTTGAGAGCGGTCTTGGAACTTCTGCAACTATAAAAAGCCATCATAACGTAGGCGGACTTCCGGAAGACATGGATTTTAAGCTTATAGAACCTCTTAGAGAATTATTTAAAGATGAAGTTAGGGCAGTAGGAGAAGAACTTGGAATTCCTCATAAATTGGTTTGGAGACAGCCTTTCCCAGGACCAGGACTTGCAATAAGAGTACTTGGAGAAATTACTGAAGATAAACTTGCAATAACAAGAGAGGCAGATGCTATATTTAGAGAAGAAATAGCTATTGCGGGGCTAGATGAAAAGATATGGCAGTATTTTGCTTGCCTTCCTAATATACGTTCTGTTGGAGTAATGGGTGATGAAAGAACTTATTGCTATACAATTGCACTGAGGGCTGTAGTATCCAGCGATGCCATGACTTCCGATTGGGCTAAGATACCTTATGATGTTTTAGATAAAGTAAGCAGAAGGATAGTAAATGAAGTTAAAGGTGTAAACAGAATTGTTTATGACATAACTTCAAAACCACCTTCTACTATTGAGTGGGAATAGAAAAATCAAGGGTTTAAGCCATTTGTAAATTTAAAGTAGTGTATGATTTTCAACAAAAAAGTTGATTGTTGCACACTACTTTATTTTTTATATTTGGAGGTATGAAATGGTACAGAAAGGTAGAAAATCAGGATACTTCAGTACATACGCAAGTATACAAGATTTAACTCATAAGTCAAGTATTATTTTAAAACATATAGTATAATTTATAATATATGTTAATTGAAAAGTGAAATATAAAATTAAAAGGGTGAAATAAGAATGCCTAGGAAAGAAAAATGTAAAGAATATGAATGGGAAACGGATAAAGCAATAATTAATCTCATTAAAGAATGGTATTATAAAAAACAAAAAAATATAAGTTGGTGATTTAAATGAATAGAGATATTGATACAATAAATAAGATATGTACTGATTGTATACATGTTAAAGTTAATTCCAAGAGTAAATATAGAAAACCAGATTTACATTGTGCAAGGCGTAGTAATTGCAAATTAAGTAGCAAGGAAGAGGCAAAATGGTGTGACTTTTATACCAATATAATTGGATAAAGAAATGCAGTATTTAATTGGAGTAGCTGGAGGATTTTTAAATAGAATAATTCGGGTTAATTTCTTTTAAAAATAAATGAAACACGGTAGGGTACTATATAAGGCACTCTACCTTATTTTTATTATTCTATATTTATATAAGCTTAATACAGTAACCTTTACTATGGCATATAGGGGAACAACAACAAAAGCTGCCATAGAACCTCCATAGGAAACAGCCGTTACTACTAAAAATATATCTGTAAGAGGATGTATTTTTAATGCAGACGACATAATTAGTGGAACTACTACTCTTCCCTTTAATGTTTGAACAGTAATAAATACTATACTAAGTTTTATTATCATATATAGACCTTTACTTATAGCTATAATTGATGGAATTATCATAGATATAAAAAATCCTATAAAAGGTATAAAACCTAAAATAAAAGTAAAGAAAGCCCATATCAATGCATTTGGCATACGTATTATTTTATAACCTATATATATCATAATAGCCAAGGAAAGTGCTACCATTAGCTGGCCAGTTACATAGGCATTTAATGCCCTATCCACATTATAAAGTGTTTCAGATAAAAAATCTTTATATTTTTCAGGGAACAAATCTATAAATTTATCCCTAAACTTAGAACCATCCTTTAAAAGGAAAAACAAAATTAGAAGCACCAATAGTATTTTAGAAAACACATCAACAATGTCATTTATATTCTTATATAGGTTGCTTTGAAAATTTTGTGTATAATGGATCATTATATTATTAGCTATTTTAATTAACTCATTAATATTGATATACTTATAAATTTCATTGACAACTGAATTTATAGGGTTTTGGCTAGTAAAGGCGTTAGTATTAGGACTAAGGTTATTTATATTTTTAGCTAATCCATTAAACTCTAATATGGCATATCTAATAAAGAAATATAAAATTAACAAAATAGCAATTAGGCTAATAATTAGGGTAAGCAAGGAGGAAATACCCTTACTAATGCCCTTTTGGTTAAATACATTGTTCAAGGGCTTTAATATATAGAATAGGAATATTGAAATAATTATAGGAACTAAAATGCATTTATATAAAGTCACTATTATCCTAAAAATAAAATGTATTTTGCTAAAAAGGATTATGGATAAAAAAAGTAGATTTATAATTATTAAAATCTTGATTACCTTATTGTTTAATATAATAAATCATCCCCTCAAAATTATGGAATAATAGTTGGTTGTAAATATATTATAGGTATAATTTATGATATTTATTTAAAGTACAATGATGTATAATATGGTAATCTCACTGTTACTTAAAGAATAAGTAATGGTTGTATCATAACAGTGATAAATGAATATGATAATTATAGGGTTATTGAGGTCGGAAATGGTTCCCGACGCACTCGAAAGAGTACCTGAGATGATGGATATACCGCCCATCCGATAATTCAAACGTATATAAGTCCTTTGATTGATTTCAGGGGGCCTTTTATTATGTACAAAATTTCTTTTTCTTTACTTTTGCACCACAATGTGGGCAAGTCTTTGCTTTTTTTTACTAACTTCTTTTCCACAATCTTTACTATTAATTAATAGTCAATACTTTTGTAATATAATAAAAGCTGTTTTAAGATAAATTTATCATTTTAAAACAGCTTTTATTGCATTTTAATAAATATTAACTTGTTAAACAAGTGAGTTTGATAATGGGTTTGTTTCTTTTAAACAAATATATAAATAAAAATTGTACACTTTGGACATATAAATTATATTGATAATATGTTAAATTGTATATAATATAATTAACTAATTCACAAATAATTGTACTAATTAGTAACAAATTATCAATTACATTTTAGCACTATGAAAGAAATATGTTTCTAAGTTTTCGGAACTTATGGATATGAAAAAATGTATACAACAAATTTTGAATATTTATATGATTTTTAATAAATAGTGAATTCAAGGAGGGTCGATAATGGACAAAAAAGTTATAGTTAAATTAGATCATGTGAAAAAGTGTTATGGTGAAAATTGCGTTGTAAAAGAATTATCTATGGATATATATGAAGGTGAGTTTCTTACAATGCTTGGTCCTTCAGGATGTGGAAAAACAACAACCTTACGAATGGTGGCAGGATTTGAAGAACCTACTGATGGAGATATAATAGTAGAAAATGTAAAAGTCCAAGATAAGGAACCATTTGATAGAGAAGTAAATACAGTATTTCAAAATTATGCTTTATTCCCTCACATGACTATATTTCAAAATGTAGCATTCGGGTTAAGTATGAAGAAAGTTAACAAAGCGGAAATAAAAAAAAGAGTAACAGAAATGCTAGAGTTAGTTCAACTTTCTGGATATGAAAATAGAAAACCAGAACAATTATCAGGTGGACAAAAACAAAGAGTTGCAATTGCTAGGGCATTAATAAATAGACCAAAGGTATTGCTATTAGATGAACCATTAGGAGCTCTTGATTTAAAGTTAAGAAAACAAATGCAATTTGAACTTAAGAGATTACAGAAAAAATTAGGAATAACTTTTCTTTACGTAACTCATGATCAAGAAGAAGCTTTAACAATGAGTGATAGAATTGCAATTATGAATGGTGGAGTTTTAGAACAATTGGCATCTCCAGAAGAGATATATGAAAAACCGGCATCAAAATTTGTTGCTGATTTTATAGGAGAATCAAATATATTTTATGGAACAACTGGTAAACTCTTTGATGATGATAATGTTGAAGTTACTATAGAATCTGGGGAAATTTTAACAAATAAAGAAGGAGTATCAGTAGAAGATGAAATAGTTTATGTTTTAGTAAGACCTGAGAAAATGCAACTGTCGGAAAAGAAAATAGAAGGATTTACATTAGTTGGAGCTGTTAAAGAACATGTTTATGTTGGATCAATAATAAAGACCATTGTACTACTATCAACAGGTCAAGAAATAAAAATCAATAAATTAACAGGAGAAAAATTAGTCCCAATAGATACACAGGTTTATATTTATTGGAATCCTAAAGATTCGGTAGTAATTAATTCAAAGGATGAAGAATTATATGAAATTATAGGCAGTCCAGATATTAGTACAGGTAATGAAAAATTAAATAAAAAACCATATAAAATCATAAATAATCCAGGTATTAGTACAGTTGCCAAATAAACTATAGGGGTGAAAATGTATGAAGAAAGGAAAGAATAAAGATTTGTTATCAATGATAACTATGATAGGACCCATAGGCTTTTGGATGATACTGTTTGTAGCTATACCACTTGTGTATGTTTTTGCAATAAGTTTCATGAGAAAAGGAATTTATGGTGGTGTAGAATTTGCTTTTACGGTAAGCAATTATTTAGAAACTTTAAATCCATTATATTTACAGATTTTTATTGGATCATTAATAATGGCAGCAATAAGTACTATAGTATGTTTATTAATAGGATATCCATTTGCATATCTTATTTCAATGAAATCTCAAATTAAAAAGAATTTGTTATTAATGTTAGTCATATTACCTTTTCTAACCAATTCATTAATACGTATGTATGGGTGGATAACACTTCTAAGGACTGAAGGAATTATAAATAAAGTTTTGATATATTTGCATATTATAAATCAGCCTATTCAACTTATTTATAATAATTTTGCAGTAATGCTTGGATTAGTATATTGTTTGCTGCCATTTATGATCTTACCTTTGTATAGTTCTATAGAAAAGTTAGATATGTCTCTTTTAGAGGCAGCTAGTGATTTAGGAGCAAAGTCAAGAAAAACATTTTTAAAAGTTACATTGCCACTTACTATGCCGGGAATATTTGCAGGTTCAATACTAGTGTTTATACCAGCTTTAGGATTATTTTTTATAGCTGATTTGCTGGGTGGCAGCAAATCTATGTTAATAGGAAATATTATAAGAAATCAATTTCTTACAGCAAGAAACTGGCCATTTGGAGCAGCATTATCTATGGTATTAATATTTATAACATTAATATTAGTTGCAGTATATAAAAAGGCTGGTGGAAGTATGGATGATTTAGTTTAGGAGGGATATAAATGAAGAAAACAGCAAAAAGAAAAATTAATAATATATTTAAAAATGCGTACATTGGGTTTGTTTATTTATTTTTATTCCTTCCAATTATTGTAATTGTTGTATTTTCTTTTAATACATCAAGGATGAATATTACCTTCCAAGGATTTACAACTAAATGGTATATATCAATGTTTTCTAATACAACATTGATGGAAGCTTTAATAAATACATTATTTATAGCAGTTGTAAGTACTTTTGTATCAGGAGTTATAGGAACTCTTGCTGCTGTTGGAATGAATAAGTTTAATTTTAGGGGTAAAAGAATAATAGAAGCATTATTATATGTTCCAGTTGTTATTCCAGAAATAGTATTAGGTATTGCATTGCTATCAGTATTTTCAATATTAAATATGGAATTGGGCTTATTTACTATAATTCTTTCTCATATTACATTTTCAGTACCATTTGTAATAATAACTGTTCGAGCTAGAATTAGCGGACTTGACAGATCTATAGAAGAAGCAGCCATGGATCTTGGAGCTAACAAATTTAAAACCTTTATTAAAATAACTTTGCCAATGATAGCTCCAGGAGTATTATCAGGAATAATGCTTGCATTTACATTATCATTAGATGATGTAGTTATAAGTTTTTTTACAGCAGGACCAGGAAGTAATACACTTCCACTTAAGATATTTTCTATGATAAAAACAGGAGTTACACCGGAGGTAAATGTATTATCAACACTAATTATATTAGTAACTATAATGGGTTTAGCTTGTGTTACTTTTGCACAAGCAAGAAAAATTAAATCTATAAAAAATTAGGGGCGGTGGTTATATGATAAACAAAACTATAAAAAAAATAATATCTATTACAATAATTGGAGTAATAAGCCTTACAGCTATGACTGGATGCGGAAGTGGAAAAAGCAAAGAAAAAGGTGAACTTAATGTTTTTAATTGGACAGAGTATATACCAGAAAGTGTAGTGAAACAATTTGAAAGTGAATATGGAATTAAAGTTAACTATAGTACCTATTCTTCTAATGAGGAATGTTTAGCAAAACTCCAATCTTCTGCACAAGGAACTTATGATTTAGTCGTTCCTTCTGACTATATGGTATCAATAATGAAAAAAAAGGGATTATTAGAGAAGTTAGATAAAGATAAGATAACAAATTTTCATAATGTTAACGATGTTTATTTAAATAGAGATTTTGATAAAGGAAATGAATATTCAGTCCCTTTTGATACAGGAGCAGCACTAATAGCGGTAAATACTAATGTAGTAAAAGAAGATATAAAATCATATAAAGATTTGTTAAATCCTAAATATAAGAATTCAATGGTTGTTTTAGATGATCAAAGAATATTAATTGGAATAGCATTAAAAGCATTAGGGTATTCCTTAAATGAAACAGATGATGCCAAATTAGCACAAGCAAAAGCATATTTAGAAAAATTAAAACCTAACATTAAATTGTATGACAGTGATAGCCCTAAATCATCATTAATAAGTGGAGAAGCATCAATAGGACTTACATGGAATGCAGAGGCAGCTTTGGCTATGAATCAAAATAAAAATATAAAAGTAGTTTACCCACAAGAAGGAATGTATATATTTATTGACAATTTTGCTATTCCAAAGGGAGCTAAAAACAAAGAAGCAGCTGAATTATTTATAAACTTCATATTACGTCCTGAAATTAACAAGAAAATTGTAGAAGCTTTTCCTTATAAGAGTGTAAATAAGGCAGCAGAAGATTCATTACCAGATAGCTATAAAAATAATCCAGCATCTAATATACCAGATAAGGAAATGATAAAAGGAGAGTCAGTAAAGGATGTGGGAGCAGCAACAGCAAAATTTGATAAGATATGGTCAGAAATAAAGCAATAATTTATGCTTTGAATATTAAATGAGAATTGGAGGGTATAAGATATGGAAATAAGAAAAATGTATATAGATGGTGAATGGATTTTATCTTCATCAGGAGAAATTAGAGATGTAATAAATCCTGCAACAGAAGAAATAATAGCAAAGGTTACTGAAGGAACAGCAGAAGATGTAAAAAAAGCTGTTGCAGCTGCTAAAAGAGCTTTTTATAAAGATGGATGGATGGAAGTTACAGCACCTGAAAGGGCAGAGTATTTGTTTAAAATAGCAGCAAAATTAGAAGAAAATTTAGAAAAATTTAAAGTATTAGAAACTATTAATAATGGAAAAGCATTTAGAGAAACAGAAGCTGATGTATATGATGCTATTGGATGCCTTAAGTACTATGCAGGACTTATAAATAAGCCAAATGGACAGGTTTATAATGTTCCAGATCCTAATACTCAAGCTATGGTTGTCAGGGAACCAATTGGCGTATGTGGACAAATAGTGCCTTGGAATTACCCATTACTAATGGCTGTGTGGAAGATTGCCCCAGCATTAGCTGCAGGAAATACAATAGTATTTAAGCCTGCAGAAGTTACACCATTAACTACAATTAAATTATTTGAAATAATAGATGAAGTTGGAATTCCTAAAGGTGTTGCTAATTTAGTAATGGGAACAGGTGCAGTAGTTGGACATGAAATTGCAGCCAATATGGATATAGATAAAGTTGCATTTACTGGTGGAACAAAGACTGGCAGAAGTATAATGCAAGCTGCAACAGGTAATATAAAAAATATATCATTAGAACTTGGTGGAAAGTCACCTAACATTGTTTTTGCTGATTCTGATTTTGAAACAGCTGTAGATTATGCTTTGTTTGGCATATTCTGTAACCAAGGACAAGTTTGTTCAGCTGGTTCAAGATTGTTATTAGAAGGTAAAATATATGACAAATTTATTGAAAGGCTTGTTGAAAGAGCCAAAAAGATTAAGGTAGGAGTGGGTGATAAAGAAGGAACTGAAATGGGACCGCTTATTAGTGAAGTTCAAATGAATAAAGTTCTAAATTATATTGAAATTGGTATAAAAGAAGGTGCTAAGCTATTATGTGGAGGAAAGAGAATTGGAACAAAAGGGTATTTTGTTGAACCTACTATATTTGGTGATACAACTCCAGATATGACAATTGTTAAAGAAGAAATTTTTGGACCAGTTTTAGCAATACAAAAATTTAGTTCTGAAGAAGAAGCTATTGAACTTGCTAATGATACTGTATATGGTCTTGCAGGAGCAGTATTTACTTCCGATGGAGCAAAAGCAATGAGGGTGATAAAAAAATTACGTGCAGGAATAACATGGATTAATTCATATCATCCAACATTTAACGAAGCTCCATGGGGAGGATATAAACAAAGTGGTATAGGAAGGGAACTAGGAACTTTTGGGCTTGAGGAATATACAGAAGTAAAACAAATAAATATTAATTTAAAGCCTGAACCAATAGGATGGTTTGCAGAATAATTTTTATATAGTTTTAAATTATGAAGTGCAGAAAAATAAGTAATTAATATGGATATATATAAATTATAAGAAAGGATTTTGATATTATGAGTACTAAAAGAATTAAGAAGGATTTAGATAGAGTTGTAAACTATATACTAAATCCAAAATTAAAGGAGGTAGATAAGGAGGCTATAGTAAAAGATTCACTAGATAATTATAATACATTTGTAAATCCAGGGTGGTTAAAATATAGAAAATCAGTTTCAACTAATGCAGCTTATGTTGAATGGAAAGATTATGGAGATCGTTTTTGTGATGTATATGGAGAAGAATTTATAGATTGTCTTGGTGGATTTGGAATATTTATGTGTGGTCACAGGAATCCAGAGATTTTAAAAGTTGTAGAATCACAATTACACAGGCAAGCTCTTCATAGTCAGGAGCTTTTAGATCCACTTAGAGGATATTTAGCAAAAGCTGTTGCTGCAATTACTCCAGGAGATTTACAATATTGCTTTTTTACAAATGGTGGTGCAGAAGCGGTAGAGATGGCATTAAAACTTGCAAGAATAGCATCTGGTGGTAGATGGTATATATCAGCTATAAATGGATTCCATGGAAAATCAATGGGAGCTATATCAGTAGGTGGGAAAGATACCTATAGAACTCCATATACACCAATGGTGCAGCAAGTACAGCATGTAGAGTATGGAAATGCTGATGATATAAGAAAGGCAATTAGAAATTTGCAACATGTAGGAGAAAAAGTAGCAGCAGTTATTTTGGAGCCAATTCAAGGGGAAGCAGGTATCATTGTACCTCCAAAGGGATACTTAAAAGAAGTAAGACAAATATGTGATGAAGCAGGAGTTTATTTAATTTTAGATGAGATTCAAACTGGTATGGGCAGAACCGGAACAATGTTTAGATGTGAAGTAGAAGACGTTGTTCCAGATATAATGACCTATGGTAAAGCTTTTGGTGGAGGTATTATGCCAATAACAGGTATAATTTCCAGACCGGAATTATGGGTACAACAATTACAAGATAATCCATGGATTCTTGGATCACCTACATTTGGAGGAAATCCCCTGGCTTGTTCAGCTGCTCTTGCAACAATTAAATATATGATTGACAATAATATTCCTAAATTAGCTGCAGAAAAAGGAGAGTACCTGATTAATGGATTAAAGAAAATTGCAGATAAATATCCAGAAGTAATTCAAGAAGTTAGAGGAGCAGGTGTTATGATTGGCGTTGAATTTAATAAGAATGAATATGGATATTCTGTTGCAAAGGGAATGTTCCAAAGAAGAGTAATGACCGCAGGAACTTTAGTGAATTCTAAAACTATAAGATTTGAACCTTCAGCAATAATATCTTATGAAGATCTTGATACAGTTCTTGTAAGATTTGAAGAAGCTGTTGTAGATACTAAAAAGGAGTTTAATCTTGGTTTGGTCTTAAATGTTGTATAACAATTGAGCAGTTATTAATGGGCCTTGATATTCTTGAAAAAGCAATAGCTAAATATAGTAAATAAAGTTATAGGGTTTCTAGCATATTCTAGAAACCCTATAGTAAGTTATTTTGGAGGAGATAGTATGGAGTTTAATTATAATTTACCAGTAAATCTTTTGTTTGGAAGAGGTAAAAGTAATAGGATAGGAATTGAAGTTGCTAAGTATGGCAAGAAAGCACTTATTGTAACAGGACGAAGTAGTACAAAGAAAAGTGGGTTGCTTGATAAAACAGTAAATTTATTAAAAGAAGCAAAAGTTGAATACGAAATCTTTGATAAGGTAGAGCAAAATCCACTTACAACCACAGTTTATGAAGGTGTTGATGTTATAAAAGAAACGGGGTGTGATGTTGTATTAGGTCTTGGTGGGGGAAGTATTATGGACGCTGCTAAAAGCATAGCATTTTCAGCTAAAAATCCTGGAGATATATCAGAATATATATTTGGAATGAAACAGGGAAGTGAAGTATTGCCTATAGTTTTAGTTCCAACAACATGTGGAACAGGAAGCGAAGGAAATTGCTTTTCAGTTCTTACTAATCCAGAGACTAAGGATAAAAAGTCCCTTAGGACAAATGCAATTATTGCAAAAGCATCAATTATTGATCCAGAACTTATGACAACAATGCCAAAGAACGTACTTGCATCAGTAGGATTTGATGCTTTAGCACATAATATGGAAGCTTATGTATCTAAAGCAGGACAACCATTAAGTGATATTGAATCATTTTATGGAATAAAATCATTAGCTGAAAATTTACCTAAGGTATACAATGATCCAACCAATTTAGAAGCATGGGACAAGGTAACATTAGCAAGTACTTTAGGAGGAATGGTAATCAATGTAGCTGGAGTAACAGCACCACATGGTATGGAACATCCAGTAAGTGGCTTACATGATGTTGTTCATGGAAAAGGTCTTGCAGCACTTACACCAATTATTGTTGAAAAATCCTGGGAAAGTGATATAGAAAAATATAATGATATATCAAAGTTAATAGGAGGTAGCAGTGCAAAAAATTGTGCAGATGCCATAAGAAGTTTTCTTGAAAAGATTAACTTAAATGTGACTTTAGGGGAACTTGGAGTAAAAGAAAAAGACGTTGAGTGGATGTCAGAAAATTGTATGAAAGTTTCAAAACCAAGTATAATAAATCATCCTAGAGAATTTACTTTAGAGGAAATTAAAAATATTTATTATGAGGCATTATAATCTCTAAAAAACCTCCTTGTTGGTTTTTTTATGCAAGATAATCTTATAAAGGAGGTGTTGGGTGCTTTTCAACTTCAATTTATAATTGAAATTGGGTTATAAAAATGTATTTAAAAGTGTATCATAACAGTATCTGGTTGTGATACACTTTTAAATACATGTTTAAGAATATTTTTCTTAGCGGTGAAAATTTATTATTTTTTTAAGCTTTTAGGTATAGACTATAGATCATAAACATATGGTTTGGAGGTAAAATAATATGTCTAAGAGATATTTAGAGTTGGATTTGAGTAAATGTGAACGTCACTTAAAAAATTGTGAAATAGAAGCTCTGCAGGCTTTTATAAATCAGGCCCATGAAATGCTACATAAAAAAACAGGGCTAGGAGATGAATTTACAGGATGGATTGGGTTGCCTTTAAATTACGATAGAGAAGAGTTTGAGAGAATAAAAAAATGTGCGAAAAAAATTAGAGACAATTCTGATGTACTTGTAGTTGTAGGAATAGGTGGGTCTTACCTGGGAGCTAGAGCAGCTATAGAAATGTTAAGCCATACTTTCTATAATAATTTACCTAGAGAAAAAAGAGGTGGCCCTGCCATATATTATCTGGGAAATAATTTAAGCTCAACTTATATGGCGGACTTTATGGATATTATAGAAGGAGAAGATATATCTGTTAACGTAATATCTAAATCGGGTACTACTACAGAGCCTGCCATAGCTTTTAGAATGCTTAAGGAGTTACTTGAAAATAAATATGGACGTGAGGGAGCAAAGGAGAGAATATTTGCCACAACTGACAAGAAAAAAGGTGCATTAAAATCTTTAGCAGATATGGAAGGATATGAGACATTTGTAATTCCAGATGATGTTGGAGGAAGATTTTCTGTACTCACAGCAGTAGGGATGCTTCCAATAGCTGTAGCTGGCATTAATATAGACCAATTAATGCAAGGAGCTGCAGATGCGGTTATTGCTTATGGGAACCCACAATTAGATAAAAATGATGCCTATAAATATGCAGCAGTAAGAAACATTTTACAAAGAAAGGGTAAATCTATAGAAATATTAGCTAAATTTGAACCAGGTTTGCATTACTTCGGGGAATGGTGGAAGCAATTATATGGAGAGAGTGAAGGAAAAGATGGTAGGGGTATATTTCCAGCAACAGTAGACTTTTCAACAGATCTTCATTCTATGGGACAATATATACAAGATGGATTTAGAAATTTAATTGAAACTTTTATAAATGTTGAAAAACCAAGAAGAGACGTTAAAATAAAGTCAGATGAAGGAAACCTTGATGGGTTGAATTTTATTTCAGGAAAAACCATGAATTTTGTAAATCAACAAGCATTTAAAGGTACAGTCTTAGCTCATAGCGATGGAGATGTACCTTGCATAGTATTAAATGTACCTGAATTGACGGCATATTATTTTGGCCATATGGTATATTTTTTTGAAAAGTCCTGTGCTGTAAGCGGCTACCTTATGGGAATAAATCCTTTTGATCAACCTGGCGTCGAAAAATACAAGAAAAATATGTTTGCACTTCTTGGAAAACCCGGCTATGAAAATATGAAACTAGAGCTTGAAAAGCAGATATAGAGATTCTAAGCAAAAATCAACTTATACTCTGGATATTCTTTACAACCTGATTTTTAAAATAAAAGTGACTGTCATTAAATTCAATAGCTTGAAGCACTTTTTTAATTTAAATTTTGAAAATCTAGGAGGTTTTTATATTAAGGATTTTTATAAATTAACTGCCAAACGTGTAAATATAATATATAATAGAAAGTGTTGTAGTATATTTTTATACGAGGGGAAGATTATTTGAAAAAGTACTTTATAAAAAGATTTGTAATATTTACACTTATATTTTTTATATTGTATCTTATTAACCTTCAGGATAAAAATTTAGGGTCAGTTTTTAAAATTATTGGCATTTCTTTACTGTCAGGTGGATGCCTTGGTGGACTTATGGTTTTATTAAAAATTACCTTTGGAAAGATGGGACAAAAAAGAAATCAATAGTAAAGGAGAAAATACGTAAATTATACGTTGTGGAGTAGATGAAAATATTAGTAGATGCAGATGCCTGTCCTGGAAAGTCCATAATAGAAAAGGCTGCGAGAGAAAATCATGTAGAAGTTATAATGTACTGTGATATAAATCATGTTTTAAACAGCAATTATAGTACTATTAAGTACGTAGATGGTGGATTTCAAAGTGTGGATATGGTGCTGATAAATAAAGTTGAAAGTGGAGATATAGTTATAAGTCAGGACTATGGAGTAGCAGCTATGGCTTTAGGCAAAAAGGCTTATGCAATAAATCCTAAAGGGTACATATATGATGATAATAATATGGATCAACTTCTTTTTGAAAGACATATGTCTTCAAAAATAAGAAGGTCAGGAGGAAAAACTTTCAGCCCTAAGAAAAGGACGAAACAAGATGATGAAAGGCTTGAAAAAAATTTACTTAACTTAATATCCAGGTGTAAGAACGATTAGTGTAGGTAATTTTTACAAATGAGAATAAGATACCCCTTTAAAATGTTTTATTTTTAAAGGGGTATTTTTAGTGAAAAAAGTTTGTACTATTACTTTGAAACATTCTAATGTATCCTTGTATTGTTAAATTGTAAGAAAAATGTACAAAAAATACTATTACAGAATATGGAACTATAGTATAATGAATTTATGGGAATTAGTGCCTAGAAATATTATTTTACATGGGGGATGATATAGATGAATGAACTTGCTATAAGCTGTAATCTAGAAAGTCCACAGGAGCAAAAATCAAAAATTATTATAAATATATATAATAACTTAAAAGAGAAACTTGTTTATAAATATATGATTGGATGTAATGGAACCTGGAGTATATTAAAAGATTTCACAGAAGATGAGAGTGTAGAGTGGATACCAGAGAATGAAGGAAAGTATATATTAATGGTACAAGCTAAAAAGATAAATGGAAATAAAAGCTTTGACTATGTATCTAGGCTGGATTATGTAATAGGAAAAGTGGAGGAAAAGCTAATAACTAGTATACATATGGATAAGAAGAAATTGAAATTAGGTGATAAATTAAATATAATAGTTAGTACATCTAAAGTTCCTCTTATGTTTAGATACTGGATAAAAATAGAAAATCAATGGGAAATGATAAAAGACTATTGTGCTGAAAATACGCTTTCCTGGACTGTTAAAAGCGATGGAAGGTGTCAAATACTAGTAGAGTGTAAAAATGTGGATTCAAGAAATAACTATGATGATTTTAAAATTGAAGAATTTCAGGTGCTTCCTCTAAAAGAAATTAAGATAACAAATTTTAAGTGTTTGATTGGAGATATTTTAGAAGATTCTGAACTTACTTTTCAAGTAGATGCACAGTATGATATAGATAGAACTATACTTTATAAATTTTTTAAAATAAGTTCTAATGGGGAAGTACAGTGTGTGCAAAATTATTCTACCAAGAGGACAGTAAGTTATGTGGAACATAAGAGCGGTGAGTACAAGCTCTTATGTATGGTAAAAGACATGTACTCCCAAAACAAATTTGACGATAGGGCTATGCTTAATTTTGAAGTTAAAAAGTACAACAAAATTTATATAAAAAATTTTACTACAGATATAAATTATCCACAGCTATGTGGAACGAAAGTAACTTTAAAGGCAGAAACTATTGGCGGAAAGGAACTTTTATATAGATACATAATTTATGGAAAATCTAGTGAGGATTCTGGATATATTCATTCTGATAGTTATGTCTGGGAAAGTAAGGCTCCAGGAGATTACAAGATAACTTTGATGGTCAAGGATAAATCTTTTCAGGGAAGTTATGAGGCTATGGAACATTTAAATTATGTTATAGATGAGAGAAGCGATGAACCTGTCAAAATTAACAAAGTTTTAATGGATAAAAATGATCATGTACTAAAAAATGAAGACATTAATGTAGAAGTAGACGCATCAGGGGGAGTAGATCTTAGATACTGTTTTGTAATAAAAGAAAATGGAGAAGAGTTATACAAAATAAATTATTGTAAAAATAATCACATGAAATTTATTCCTAAAAAAGAAGGAAATTATGATCTGGAAGTTAGAGTAAAAGATAAGTATTCAAAGAGAGAATATGACTGCCATTCCATAATAAATATAACGGTCCTAAGCTATATACCTGCTGCAATTGATTATGTGCTGTATCCATCAAGGGAGTATTATCTAGTAGGAGATAGGATTTCTATAAATTGCATAGTTCAAAATACTAGAAAGGTGGTTATGAAATATGTGCTTAATATAAATAATCATCAAGTGGAAGAAACGGATTTTGTTAGTGAAAAGACCTATGTGTTTATTCCAAAATATAGTGGTAGATACAAGGTAGAGATATTTGCAAAAAATATTAAAGGAACCAGAGAATTTGATTGTAAAAAAGAAGTTACAATTAAAGTAAATGAAGCACTACCTATAACAAATACCAAAATAACCTGTGACAATGCAGATTTACTATGTAATAAACCAATTATATTTACAGCTCATAGTGAAGGTGGTAAAGATGTACTATATGAATTTTACATAATGGAAAAGGGTGATTGGAATTTAGTTCAAAATTATAGCAAGAAAAATTATTATACCTTTATTCCTTTTGATAAGGATGAATATAAAGTACTTGTACTTAGTAAAAGCCAGTATAATAAAGTGTTTTATGAAGATTATACCATATTTTCCTTTAAAGTTAATTGAAAAGATATAAAGTTATCATTTATTAGTACGATGAAAATAAGTAGATTATGTTTTTAAGCAGGTGAAAAAATGAGTGTGAACAGTGTAAATAATGAGAGTCAAAATACAAGTCTTGGAAAAGTCTTACAATTTGAGATGATGACCCAAATATTTAAAGAAGCCTTTGAAGATTCTGATTCCTTTCAACTTGTAATGGAAAGCTTAACTAAAGCATTATCAGACAGCAATGGAAATATTGACTTGTCTAAATTAAATTTAGGACAAGAAGACCTTAGTAAACTTGGATATGGGGCAGGCCAAAGATTAAATACTGTCTATAATAGTGTACAAAGTGATATACAAAGTGGATCTTCAAGTATTGACCAGGCAATTGCAAATGCTTCAAGAAAATATGGAGTGGATGCTAATTTAATAAAGGCAGTTATAAAACAGGAATCTGATTTTAACCCAAATTCTACATCCAGTGCAGGAGCTGAAGGACTTATGCAGCTTATGCCGGGTACTGCTAGTGAACTTGGGGTCACTGACCCATATAATGTAGACCAGAATGTAGATGGAGGTACTAAATACCTTAAAGAAATGCTTAATATGTATGGAAACTGTAAAGAACTTGCATTAGCTGCATATAATGCTGGCTCTGGTACTTTGCAATCTAGAGGTGTTAGCAGTGTTTCAGGCATTTCAAAATTACCTTATGAAACAAGAGATTATGTACAAAAAGTTATGCAGTATTATGGAAAATAGTATAATTTTTCTAATGAGGCTTATATAATATAGTAATAAATAGCTATTTGTGGAATATACAGGGTATTGACGGAATGCATTAATATCCTGTATTTTTGTGCAATAATTAAATCAATTATCTGAATTTTGAGTTAAGAATTAATAATTAAAAATGAATAGTGAATGAAGATTTTTCTCTACTACGCTGCGAAAAATCTAAAATATAGCGTTATTGAAGCAAAGCTTCAATAACGCTATATTTTAGATTTTCTGAAGTTTTAACGGAATAAAATCGACCATAACTATTAATTCATAACTATTAATTCATAACTATTAATTTTTAATTATAAGAGTATATTTTCTATAAATACAGAATAAGGGTATAATATATGAAAGGAGGCGAGAATATGGATAGAATAGATAAGATTTTATCGAATTTGGGCTTTGGAACCAGAAAGGAGATAAAAGCTATAGTAAAAAGTGGAGAAATAAAAATAGATGGTACTGTTATAAAAGATAGTTCTATGAAGATAGATCCTGATAAAAGTACAATAGAAGTTGGAGGTAACGTTGTAGGGTATAAAAAATATATATACATTTTAATGAATAAGCCTCAAGGAGTAGTGTCGGCAACTTTTGATAATTATGATGAAACAGTTATAGACATTTTAGAGCCTGAGTACCAGGCATTTAAACCATTTCCAATAGGAAGGCTGGATAAAGATACTGAGGGCCTTTTGCTTATTACAAATGATGGTGAGCTAAACCACAGGATGATATCTCCTAAAAATCATGTAGATAAAGTTTACTATGCTGAAATAGACAAGTATTTGGATGAAGAAGATGTAAATAAGTTTAAAAATGGAATACAACTAAAAGATGGCTATAAATGTTTACCTGGTAAATTACATATCATAGAATCCAATGAAGATGGTGCTAGGGTAGAAGTTACCATACAGGAAGGAAAGTTCCATCAAGTTAAAAGAATGTTCAATGCTTTAGGAAAAAATGTAGTTTATTTAAAGAGAATAAAATTTGGACCTATAGAATTAGATGAAGATCTAAATTTAGGACAATATAGGGAATTGTCTAAAAACGAGATTGAAAACATAAAAAAAATTTAAACATGAATTAAATTCAATCATAATTATATAAAATGTACAGTTATATTTGCATAAATGTATCAGATTTTACTTGATATTTTATTCAAGTTTTACTATAATTAAGTTGCAAGGATAAATAAAAGGAAATGAATAGCCCCCTTTTTATTTATGAGCAAAACAGTCCATGCCCCAATGGGCTGTTTTTGCTTTTTGAAATTTAATTATCTACAATTTTATAGATTAATGTTTTAATACGTGATAGAATTAAAGAGGGAATGTTAACATCAAATGTACATGAATAAGGAGTGTAGTTCATGGAGGAGTATAAATCTAAATTACGAAGTAAAGAAATGGATTACTTGTGCGAGGCAGTATTATCTTTAAAGACAAAAGAAGAGTGCTATAGGTTCTTTGAAGATATATGTACTATAAATGAAATAAAGGCATTAGAACAAAGGCTTCAGGTAGCTAAGATGTTGAAAAACAAAAAAACATATTTGGACATTGCAGCTGCAACGGGGGCAAGTACTGCTACCATAAGCAGGGTCAACAGATGTTTGAATTATGGAAGTGATGGTTATAAGATAGTCTTAGGAAGATTAAAATAATGTATTCAATCAGTACAAATAAATTTTTTAGTGTGTTGGTAAAAATATCAGCACATTTTTTATGCTTTTCATGATTAAATTAATTATAGAATGTTATAATATTAAACGTGAAGTATTTCTGTATCTACTTTAAATTAATTAGTGGAGATGAATAAACAGGAGTGAATTTTATGGATTTAAAAAGCCTTTTGAATAAAGAACAGTATGAAGCAGCAGTGTGTGTAGATGGTCCTCTATTGATTTTAGCTGGGGCAGGTTCTGGCAAGACAAGAGTTTTAACTTATAGAATTGCACATATGATTAAGGACCTTGATATATATCCTTCTAAAATATTAGCTATAACTTTTACTAATAAGGCTGCAGGAGAGATGAAAGACAGGATAAAAGATTTAGTAGGAGACCAAGTAAAGGGAATGTGGGTGTCTACATTTCATTCAAGCTGTGTAAGAATACTTAGAAGAGAAATAGATAAATTAGGGTATAATAAGAATTTTGCAATATATGATAGTTATGATCAAAAAGTACTTATAAAACAGTGTATGAAAGAGTTAAATATAAGTGACAAGGATATAATGGACAGAGAGATAATAAATAAAATTAGTGGACAAAAAGATAATTTAATATCTCCACAGCAGTTTAAGAAGCAAAATGAAGGAAACTTTAGAATGAATAAAATTGCAGATGTTTATCTGTTATATCAAAAAAAGCTCAAGGATAACAATGCATTGGATTTTGATGATCTTATATATAAAACTGTACAGCTTTTTAGGGAAAATGAAGATATACTGGAATTTTATCAGAGAAAGTTTAAGTATATAATGGTAGATGAGTATCAGGATACCAATAGATCTCAATACGAGTTTGTAAGACTTCTTGCAAAGGTACATAAAAATATATGTGTAGTAGGAGATGATGACCAATGTATTTATGCTTGGAGAGGTGCAGATATAAAAAATATTTTGGATTTTGAAAAGGATTATCCAAATGCAAAGGTAATAAAGTTAGAGCAAAATTATAGATCCAAAGGTAATATATTGAAGGCAGCTAATGATGTTATAAGTAATAATTCCAATAGAAAAGAAAAGAAACTTAGAACTGAAAGTGAAAATGGAGACAAAATAAAATTATATAGGGCTTATTCAGATATAGATGAAGGTAGGTATATTGCATCTAAGATCAAAGAGATAATGAAAGAAGAAGGCAAACACTATAAGGATTTTGCAATACTTTATAGAACCAATGCCCAATCTCGTATTTTTGAAGATGTATTTATAAAATCCAATATTCCCTATAGAATTATTGGAGGCCTCAAGTTCTACGACAGAAAAGAAATAAAGGATATTATGGCTTACTTAAAATTTATAAATAATCCTTTGGATGACGTAAGCTTAAGAAGAATAATAAATGTACCAAAGAGAAGTATAGGAGATTCTACAGTACAGAAAATACAGAGCTTTGCTGATTCTATGAATGAATCCATGTATAATGTACTTTTGTCTATAGATGAAGTCTTAAATTTAACAAAGAGAAATATTAATTGTATAAATAAGTTTGTAAGTCTCATAAACAGTTTTATAAGAAGCAGGGACAAGATTACTGTGTTCAGTCTTATAAAAGAAATATTGGACACTACTGGATATTTAAGGGAACTTGAGGGCTCAAAAGAAGCGGACAGCATAAGCAGGATAGAAAATCTACAAGAACTTGTATCTGCTGCTGCAGAGTTTGAAACTTCTTCAGAAGATCCGTCCCTTTCTGCATTTTTAGAGAAGGTGACTCTGGTTTCAGATGTAGATAATTTTGATGAAGATGCTGATTCAGTTGTACTTATGACAGTACATAGTGCAAAAGGATTAGAGTTTCCTGTAGTTTTTATGGCGGGAATGGAAAATGGAATATTTCCCGGGATTCAGTCTCTAAATGAGTTTAAGGAGATGGAAGAGTCTAGAAGGCTTTGTTATGTTGGAATAACTAGAGCTAGGGAAAAACTTTATATGACTTCTGCAGAAAACAGGAGGGTATTTGGAAGAATGGTATCTTACCAGCAGTCTAATTTTATAAGTGAGATATCTCAAGACCTTATAGAATATGACAGTTTAAAAAAATCCAATTTTACTACTTCTGTAAATAAGCAATTATTGAACAAAAATACCTTTTCCTCGGCGAAAAAAGCTCACCAGAGCAGTTTGCTAGAAAATCCAGTATCTCCTTCTATAAAAAACACCCCAAGGGATAACTATTTAAAGCTAGAGAGCATAAAAGAAGGAACAAAGGTTAAGCATGGAAAGTTTGGATTAGGGACTATTGTAAGCATATCTAAAAGTGGAGATAATATAAAACTTACTATAGTTTTTGATAAGATGGGAATAAAAAATTTAATGTATGGAGTAGCACCACTGGAAGCTGTATAAGAAAAATGGCATAGAAAAATAGTTCGCTTTTTATTGTTTATGGAGGATTTTAGCTTTGATATATGAAGATAGATATAATGAATTAAAGAGAATAATTGCTTATCATAATGATAGGTATTACAATCAAGATAATCCTGAAATATCTGATTATGAATATGATATGCTGATGCAGGAGTTCAAGAATATAGAAAGAGAACATCCAGAGATTATTACACCAGATTCTCCTACTCAGCATGTAGGAGGTAATGCCAAGCGTGAAGCAGGCGTGCTCGTTAGACATAGAGTTCCTATGTTAAGCCTTAGGGATGTTTTTAACAAAGAGGACATTGAACAGTTTATTAATGATGTTAAGGCTGAATTTCCTGATGTGGAATTTGTAGTGGAAACAAAAATTGATGGCTTATCCATGGCTTTACGTTATGAAGATGGAAAACTTGTAACTGCTATTACTAGAGGTGATGGCATTGTCTATGGTGAAGATGTTACGGTCAATGCTAAAGTAATTGGTGATGTAGTTAAATCACTTAAAGACAAAATTCCATACCTGGAAATCCGCGGAGAAGTCTATATGACTAAAAAGGCTTTTGAAAATGTTAATGAACATCAGGAACTTTTAGGCAAAAAGGTATTTGCTAATGCCCGCAACTGTGCAGCAGGTACCCTTAGACAGCTGGACAGTAAAATTACGAAAGAAAGAAAGCTGTCTCTTTTTATTTTTAATGTTCAGGATGTTCGAGGCATGGAGTTTAAAACTCATACCGAAGGTTATGAATTTCTAAAAAAACAGGGTATTAAGGTTATTGAGAATTATACAGTATGTAAAACTCCTTGTGAAATATGGGATGCTATTGAAAAAATTGGTCAAAAACGTGGAGATTTAGATTACAATATTGATGGTGCAGTTATTAAAATCAATAATTTAGCATACAGAACTGAACTTGGCAGTACTTCTAAAGTTCCAAAATGGGCTATTGCTTATAAATATCCACCTGAAGAAAAGGAAACTAAGCTTCTTGATATTGAACTTACAGTAGGAAGGACGGGAAGGATTACTCCTGTTGCTATTTTTGAGCCAATAAGACTATGCGGTACAAGCGTATCAAGAGCCACTCTCCATAATCAGGATTTTATTGATGAACTGGATGTTGGTGTTGGTGATACTATTGTAGTATATAAATCAGGAGAAATTATCCCTAAGATTAAGAAAGTCATACACGAAAAACGTCCTAAAGGAACAGTTAAATTTGAGTTTCCAGATAGATGTCCTGTATGCGGTAGTCCAGTTGCTAGAGAAGAGGGTGCGGCTGATATTAAATGTACCAATATTAACTGTCCATCATTGCTTGTAAAAAGAATTATTAATTTTGTAAGCAGAGACTGCATGGATATTAAAGGATTTGGGGCGGCTTATGTTGAACAGCTTGTTGATAAGGGATATATAGCGGATATATCAGATATTTATCATCTTAATGAGCACAGGGATAAGCTTGTTGAAGAAGGCATAATTGGTAAAGAAAAGAATACAGATAAACTTCTTAATGCCATTGAAAGCTCGAAAAAAAATGAACCACAGCGGTTATTAGCAAGTTTAGGTATACCTAATGTTGGTAAGTCAACAGCCAAAGAACTTATGAAATATTTTAAATCCATTGATAATCTTATTAATGCCAGTGTTGATGAAATTAAGAAAGTACCTGATATTGGTGATATAAGTGCTTCATCAATATTTAAATATTTTAAAAATGAAGATAACCTTAAAATTATAAGTAAACTTGCTAAATGCGGTGTAAATATGGTAATGAACGAAGATGAAGAAACAGATAATTTACTTGAAGGCAGCAAATTTGTTATTACAGGAACACTTCCATCAATGGGAAGAAATGAAGCAAAGGAGCTTATTGAGAAACATGGCGGCAAGGTATCAGGTTCGGTATCTAAAAAAACCACATATGTACTTGCAGGAGAGGCTCCTGGAGGTAAAGTAACTAAGGCACAGGAATTAGGTGTTAAGATAATATCTGAAGCGGAATTATTAGAAATGCTTAAATAAATCAGAATCATTATGATTTTTAATTTGGTGCAATGTCAGAGGTAAATTTCTCATTTTAATTTATACTCTTTCTTGACATAGCACCAGTTTATTATTTTGGAAAAGTATAGACTTCTCTAATTGAAAAATTAAACATAAAATCCATACTTGATTTATGTAGATTAAACAAAAAGGAATAATAGAATTTTTTAAACAGGGAAATATAATAAATAGTATAGAAAAATTATTAAAGCTTGGAGTTAAAATGATAGGTAAAAATGAATTTAAAAGTATGCTATAAATATTTACAAAGAGGTAAAAAAGGATTATTATAAGAATAGTTTAATTTTACATTAAAGTTAAACTCTTTGTCATATAGTATAGAGGTTCTAGGTTAAAGGAAGCTTATTCTCTGTATATGCTGCTAAATTTTACTTGGAATCGCTATAGTGGAGGATAAAAATGAAAAGGACAATAAATTTATTAGGGTGGATAGGAGTTATTTTTACCATCTTGGCATTGATATTAACACTCCTTACTACATATCATTTTACATATGTAAAGTACTTTAATGATTATTGTACGCTGCAGTGGAGTATATTTATTACGATGGTGGCTTGGGCTATAAATATGATAATTTCTAGAGCTAACTTTAAAAATATAGTATACCCTATAACATGTGTATTGATAGCCTGTGCAACCATGTTTTTCATGTATATGAAAGTGTATTAAAAACTATAGAGACAATCTTTTTGTAGATTGTCTCATTTTTTATAATAAAAAGTGAAAGGAAGTGCCCGCATGAGAGTTAAAAAAGAAGAAATGAAATATGTAGCTCAACTTGCTAAACTTGAATTTAATGAAGAAGAAGAAAAAGAAGTAATGGAAGAGCTAGATAGAATGTTTAAATATATGGAAAATTTAAATGAACTAAATACAGATGATGTAAATATAACCATAAATCCATATTGTGTGAAGAATAAATTTAGAGAAGATATTGTGGAAGAATCTATGGAAGTAAAAGACGTACTGGACAATTCACCACAAAATTTTAAAGAATATATAGTAGTACCCCAGGTTATGGAATAATTTTACAGGAGGTAGTCTTATGAAGCTGACTGCACATGAAATTAAAAATATGATAAAAAACAAAGAAGTAAGTGTAGAAGAAATTATAAGATCTTACTTAAATAGAATAGATAAATTTGATACTACATTGGGAGCTTATTTATATGTAGAAAAAGAGGGAGCACTTAAAAGGGCAAGAGATTTGGATAAAAAGCTAAAGCATGGTGGAGAGATGGGAAGACTTTTTGGGATACCTATTTCGGTAAAAGATAATATAAGTGTTAAGGGTATGCAAAACTCTTGTGCTTCAAAGATGCTCAAGGGATACATATCTCCTTATGATGCAAGTGTAATAAAAAGAATAGAGGCGGAAGATGGAATAATAATTGGAAAAACAAATATGGATGAATTTGCCATGGGATCTTCAAATGAAAAAAGTACTTTTAAGTTAGCCAGAAATCCCTGGGATTTAAGCAGAGTTCCAGGAGGATCTTCAGGGGGATCAGCTGTTACAGTTTCAGTTGGTGAATCTGTAATGTCCCTTGGTACGGATACGGGTGGTTCTGTAAGGCAGCCAGCATCTCTTTGTGGGGTAGTGGGATTAAAGCCTACTTATGGAAGGGTTTCTAGGTATGGAGTAGTTGCATTTGCTTCAACTTTAGATCAAATAGGACTTATGACAGCTGATATAGAAGATTGTGCGTGTTTAACACAGTGTATAGCAGGACCTGACAAAAATGATTTTACTTCGGTTGATATAGAAGTCCCAGATTATAGAAAAAGTTTGACTAAAGATATTAGCGGCATGAGGATAGGTATACCTAAAGAATATTTTGAAGATGGATTAGATGACAGAATTAGAAAATCTATAGAAGAAGCTATAGGGGTACTAAAGCAAAATGGAGCTCAAGTTAAAGAGTGCTCTATTCCATTTATAAAGTATTCCACGGCAGTTTATTATGTAATTGCAAGTGCTGAAGTTTCCTCAAATTTAGCTAGATTT